>DAOWDW010000102.1 GCA_030638845.1 Candidatus Peregrinibacteria bacterium
AGTTCATAAGCATCATAGTGCCAGATCACAAAAAGCCCAGCTTGTCTGGGCTTTTTGTTTGCGTTTCATATATGGAGTTTTTTTATCAAGAAAAAAATGAACATGAAAGATATAGTAAAAAATTTCTACTTACTGATCCTTTTTAATAAAAAGTTAACAACAGCCAAATACACCAATCACTAATATTCCAATACACCAATATCCGTTCCCGGATAATAGTATTTCAAAATATATTCTGCATTTCTACCCTCTTTCGCCTGCCCTTTAGCACCACAACCAGACATTCCAACTCCGTGACCTCTTAGTTCCATTCCTTTGCACCAAGGATCATCTTTAGATTGAAAAACTTCCTTAAATGGAAAATTGTTCCAGCCATTTTCTTCTGGACTGCGTGTTCTACCATCATCACTAGAGAAATATGCCGCCTTTACTATTTCGCCATCCTTCATCAAAACTTTACCTGAAGTATCATTTATTGCTTTAACCCATGTAGGATTATTTTTTTCGAATACGTATCCTCCATACATTTGAAACCTTGCTGGACTATCGTCTCCGTCATATGGCATTCCTTTAAATTTTCGATTATCACCATTTGCATTCATATAAAAAGCAGCATAACTACGAGCAGCTATTGCAAAAGCTTTTTGTTTTTCAAAAGGTTCGCTATCTGGCTCTTCTGCAAGTCCTGCCATGTAGTCTTCTAGTGGAAGATCATTAATAATAACCAGCTCATCATCAATAATTCTACACTCCAAAGCACCTCTAAATTTATTGGTATTTTTGTACCAGTTTTCAACTATGTTTACATTACCAGTCCCAGCATTTACTTCTACAACTCCTCTATCAATAATATCTCCATCTTTCCAAAGCACACATTCGTTTCCATCTTTTACCATTACAAATCTTCCTTTAGGGTTAATTATTTTTGCAGTGTTACCAGAAAACCCCAAACGGATTCGTATGTTTTCATCATCATTTTCTTCAGCAGAAGAGACATCAGATTTTTTTATAGGAGAAGAAACACCAAGTTTTTTGTAGGCTTGAGCGCGTCTGTACCCTGGGGTTTGTGTATTTATTCTATCTGTCGTAGAAAAGACTTTCCTAGTTGGTGTTGCACTTTGTGATCTTATTCTTCGTCCTTCTGCATTTAGGGTAATAGTTTCATTTCCAATATCTACTGTGTAAGTTCCTGTATCTCGGGGCAACTGAAATCTAAGTTTCATCTCTATTAAATTACCTACAGATACAGAAGTTGGAAGAATTAATTCCTCGCGAATTCTATTTTCTTTGTCGTTATATTCCATCCATATTCCTATACGGGGGTTAGATCTTCTTATTGTAGCTATACGCTCTTGCCCATTGTAACTACGCAATGCTGTAAATTTTACGGTTGTAGTTACCATGCCACCTGGTCTATTTTCAAATGAAGTTTCACCAGTTACATCAATTTCTTTAATAGCAGATGTTTTTCCAGATTTTGTAAGTCTGCTACTTAGTCTTTTGCTTGCTAATGATTTTGTTTCTCTCTTTTTTACTACAGGATATGAAAGAGATTTATTTGTATTGCCAGATGCAACATTTCTACGAATTTGAGGAAGAGTGCTACTCAAAAAGTATCCTGGGCATTCCGTAGACAGAAGATCTTTGTGACCTACTATTGTTGGTATATATTTACCTCTCTTTTTAACTTTTCCATCAGGATTAATTCCATATTTCTCTGAAAGAAATTCTAATAATTTTTGAAGTGATACAATTTGTTCATTTGTAGGTTTTTCAAACTCAAAATTTCCCATCATTGCAATGCCAATGGTTCCAATATTATTGCAATATGCATGTCCTCCTACTACGTAGTCTCCTCCACTTTTCCCTTCATATATTTTCCCATCATCATCAATAATGTAGTGGTATCCAATATCTCCCCAGCCAAGTTTACTTGCATGATACTCATATAAAACTTGTATTTTTTCTAAACCAGATCTTCCATCTCCATTTATTTCCATAGCAGTATGATGGACAACAAGCTGTGTAATTTTAGGAGAATATCTTCTAGCCCAAAGTAGTGGCTTTCCCTCAAATGTTTCTACGGTTTGTTCAACTTTAAATTCGTTTGGGTAAAGCCTGTGATGCTCGTTACATGTTTTTACACGATTACTTACAGAGGAAGATTTTGATACGGATGAACTACTACTAGTATTTGATGGGCTTGATCTACTTTCTGTAAACAAAAAAGAGCTATCTGCCCCCCATGAATCTCTAGAAATAATTCTAAGTTGTTCGGCGCTAGCCAGAATTGGTAAAGCAAATAAAAGAGAGCCGAAAATTATTTTAAAATATCTCATATGTTTTGAGATGTTAGTATACGGTAGATAGTTCTAACTTTGAAGGCAACGTTCATAAGCATCTACCATGCTTTTAATAGTAAATTCGGTCAAAGCCTTTGTTTTACCTGCTTCCCCAATTGCCTTTCGCCTATCGGCATGTGTCATTAAAAATGAGAGTGCTTCACGAAGGGCGTCTATAGAATCTTCCTTAACCACTATTCCATTTTTGCCGTCATTAATATCTTGAGAAATTCCACAAGCAGAGGTAACAACAGTTGGAATTCCGCAACACATAGCTTCTGCTGCAACCATTCCAAACGGATCATTTGTTCTGGAGGGAAGAACAAAAATATCAAGAGATTTATAAAATTCTCCTAGTTTACCTACTTTATCTAATATTTGGACTCTATCCATTATTCTTAATTCTTTAATAATGTTTATTAATGATTTCTTTTCTTCCCCAATTCCAACAATTGTTAAATGAGCTTGTGGCAAATCTGCAATACTGCGCAATAAAATATCAATACCTTTTTGTTTATGTAGTCTAGCAACACATCCAATACTTGTCTTATTTCCGTTAGTTGAATTATTTGGATTTTTATTATCCACTTCAAATCTAGATGGATCTATTCCATTTGGGATAGCAACAACCCTACTTGGGTTCCACCCAAGTTCTATATATGTTCTGCGACTAGATTCTGAAACACAAATTGTTAGTACATGCTTACTTAGTTTTCTTAAACGTGAAAGGAATGGATTTTTCTTTAGCCATCTTCCAATACTGTCATGCTCTATCCATAGCACTTGTATGTCAGAAGAAAGAGCTTTTGGCGTAAGAAGGATTTTTTCGGTAAGGCTAAGCATACAAATTGCATCTAATTTATGTTCTGCAAATTTTTCTAGTGTCTTTTCAAGTTTTTTTTGAATAGATCCTTTTCTTAAGAAAAATTTAATCAGTTCTATTTTAGAAACTGGAGGAGAACCAATATCCAACCCTACGAAAGGAATGCCGTATTGCTTGCACAAAACTGTAAGAGTTGGGCAACTTCCAAGGAATGCAACATTGTGTCCCCTTTTCTGAAGTTCTTTCATTAAAGAAATTGTTTGCACTTCTGCTCCGCCGTGAGCACTTTCTAGAGGAAATCTAGTAAACAATATATTCATATTAATTTAATCAGTTATCTAATGTAGATAGTGTAGCAGGGATAGGAATGCAGAATGCAAAATAAAGAATGCAGAATATAGAATATTTTTATATGCATCTATTTTCCATTTTCCATTTTATATTCTGCGTTTATTTCTTAACAATTTTTTCTTGATTATTCATATATGGTCTTAACACATCAGGAATAGTTATGCTTCCATCTTCATTTTGATAAATCTCTAGTATAGGAATCAAAATTCTTGGGCTAGCTATACATGTGTTGTTTAAAGTGTGCACAAACTCTTTATTGCCATCTTTATCTTCATATTTTATTCCTAGTCTTCGTGACTGAAAACTTCCTAAATAGCTACAGCTATGAGTTTCTCCGTAACTGTTTCTACTTGGCATCCATGTTTCTATATCTTGCATAAGCACTTTTCCTTTGCCCATGTCTCCAGTACATATGTTTAATATTCTGTAAGGAAGCTTTAGTGCTTTTAGTACGTCTTCTGCGTTTTGCCTTATTTCCTCAAATATCTTAATTCCAACTTTTTCATCTGCTTTACAAAGAACAACTTGTTCTACTTTTTCAAATTGATGAACTCTATAAAGCCCCTTTGTATCTTTACCGTATGTTCCAGCTTCGCGCCTAAAACATGCACTGTAACCGGCATATTTTTTTGGGAGATCTTCTACCTTCAAAACTTCGTCTTTATGATAACTACAAACAGTTACTTCAGACGTTCCGATTAAATGAAGATTGTCTGGTTCTATTGGTCCGTTATGCTCGTCTTGTCCTCCAACTGCATATATATTTTGTTGATCTACACCTGGGAAAAATCCTGTTCCCATAAAACAGTCATAGTTTGCACGAAGTGGTGGATTGAAAAGCGTCCACCCTTTCTCTACAAGAGAATCGATAGTAAATCTCATAACTGCCTGTTGTAGTCTGGCGCCATCACCTATTAAATAATAATTACGTGAGCCAGAAACTTTTACTCCTCGGGCAATATCTAAAATACCTAAATTTTCACCAAGTGTTACGTGATCACTTGGTTCAAAATCAAATTTTGGCAAACTGCCTTCTATTCTATCTACTACGTTATCATTCTCGTTTTTTCCTACTGGTACACTTTCGTGAGGAATACTAGGAAGTTGTAACTGCATTTCCTTCCATGCAGATTCGGTTTGATTTAGTTCATTTTCTTTTTCTTTCAAGTCATCCGATAACTTTTTCATATCATTAAGTGCAGTCTTTCGTTCTTCCTCCTTCATTGCAGGGACTCGCTTGCTAACACTATTTTTTCGCGCACGCATGTCATCTACTAGTTGCTGTAGCTCTTTCCTTAAAGTATCTAGCTTTAAAAAACCTTCAATAGAAATATCTATTCCTTTCTTCTTGGCTGCATCTTGGTATGCAGCTGGATTTGCTCGTAGATCGTTTAAATCAATCATAGTGTGTACAGAGTATATTACTCTATTAGCCAATACTAGATACTATCTTCAATTATTTTGTCCTTAATTAACATGGATTATATAAATTCGATTTGTTTGTTTATAAATGCAGTTATATTCTAAATTTAATTATGGAAAAAACAGCTTCCAAAGGAGAAATAAATGGAAAACATATTCTTATTAGTCTTAATTCTTCTCATGAAGAATTACCAGAAGGGCATATACTAAGTAGAGAAGAAATATTTAGAAATTTTGATGTTCGTATAGAAAGAGCAAATAACTGTGCCGATAAAATTCGTGGGATATCAGGAATATTACAAATAGAAGTAAATCAATTATTTTTAGTGGTAGCTTGTTCAATATCTCAAAATGTGGAAGAAATTTGTAATAAAATTAGAAAGGTTTTAAAAAATAAAGAAACCGTAACTGTGCTTATGTAAAAATACTATAAAAGATAAGAGACAATAAAATACTTAAATACAGGGAATATACTGTGTCTTAGTAGTATTTACTTGCTAAGTATTCTCTCTACCTCAGGTCCACTTTTGGCAAGCCACTCCTCCACACTATCTACCGTACTTTGTCCAACATGCATTTCTACTTGAATTTTTGTTTGAGGTTTTTTTGCGATTATCTCTTTTGCAATCTTTATACGCCTTGCAACCATTATCTTTTCGCTTGGAAGTAATAGACCTTCAATAAATCTAGTGAGTTCATCAACATTTTTTGCAGATTTGCACGTATTCCAAAATAACTTTCCTAAAGATTCTATTTCAGATTTTTTAAGTTGGCGATAATTTACTTTTCCCATACAAAAAGAATATCATCACATCACCAATATATCAAT
>DAOWDW010000079.1 GCA_030638845.1 Candidatus Peregrinibacteria bacterium
ACCATATTTCGAGGCAAATTAGTATATTATCAGATTGTAGGAAGTAGCTTGGGGTGATCCGAAACTTATGAGCACCAACCCTACCAGCTAGTAACTAATAAAATCCTCTTTTTTTACTTGTACCTTACAATCCTCATCACTAACATACCTCCTCGTATGCTTAATACAGTTTCACCATCAAAGGGTTCTAGAAAAAAAGCTAAGCGTGTTGGACGTGGGAATAGCGGAAATGGTGGTACAACTGCTGGTCGTGGAAATAAAGGTCAGCACTCAAGAACAGGAAGTACCAGAAGGGCAGGATTTGAAGGAGGTCAAACACCACTTTTAAGGAGACAGCCAAAGTTGGGAGGATTTAAAAATCCAAATAGAATAGAATTTGAAGTGCTAAATGTTGGTACATTAGAACAGGAGCTAGATGCTGGGACGTATGACGTGCCTACTCTTATAGACAAGAAAATAATAAGAACGAAGAAGCCTGTTAAATTACTTGGTCAGGGAGAGTTAAAAAAGAAATTTACTTTAACTGTAAATGCAGCATCGAAGACAGCGGTAGAAGCAGTTGAAAAAGCAGGTGGGAAAGTCACAATAGAATAAAACAATGAAATCAATGAAGCAAATAAACGGGTGACCCTTTTTATTGACTAAAGTCATCCTTCCCTTAACAATACTCCCAACAAATGTTTCAATACTTAAGACAACTCTGGCACTCACCAGATCTTCGCAAAAGGATCTTAATTACATTATTCCTTTTGCTTATTTATCGCATAGTTGCGCATATTACTGTTCCCGGAACAGATCCATTTGCATTGCAACAGTTTATGAATACCAAAGGTGGTGGAACAGCAGTTGGAATATTTGCTGCTCTTACTGGCGGAGCTATAGATAATTTTTCTGTAGTTATGCTTGGTCTTTCACCATACATTAATGCATCTATTATTATGCAACTCTCCACAGTAATATTCCCAAAAATGGAGGCGCTTTCTAAAGAGGGTGCACAGGGTCAGCAACAAATTAATAGATACACAAGATACCTTGCAGTGCCATTAGCCTTTGTACAAAGTTACGGATTCCTTATTTTACTTGGAAGCGGAGGAATACAACTTGTTGATTTAAGTTTCCCAGGAGCACTTGCTCCTATGCTTTTTGTTACTACAGGTTCGCTATTTATTATGTGGCTTGGAGAACTTATTACAGAGAAGGGAATTGGTAATGGAATATCCCTTATCATTTTTGCAGGAATTGTTTCTGGTATTCCTGCTGTTTTATCTTCTATGATTATAGCAGGAGAAGGTAAGCATGCTGCATTCTTCCTATTCTGTATTATATCGCTTGCCATGCTTGTGTTTATTGTACTGTTTACAGATGCACATCGTCTTGTACCTATTACCTATGCAAACCAAGGAGCAGGTCGAGGGGTACAGGGGAGTATTCCAATTAGATTAAATCAAGCAGGTATGATTCCAATCATCTTTGCAATTTCTCTTATTACACTTCCAGCAATTATTGCTCAGTTCCTTTCTACAGCTCCAAGATTTCAAATGCTTGTTTCGTTTATTAATAGCGAAATAAATCCACAAAACCCGAGCATTCTTTACATGTTAATTTACTTTTTACTCGTTGTTGGATTTACATTCTTTTATGTGTCTGTAACGTTTAAGCCAGATGACGTAGCAGAGACTATTCAAAAGCGTGGAGGATTTATTCCAGGTATTCGCCCAGGAAAACCAACTGCAGATCTCCTTGGAAAAATTAGCCTACGTTTAAATGTATGGGGAGGTAGTTTCCTTGGTATTGTTGCCATAGTTCCACTTATTTTTACGAGGTATAGCGTACTTAGTTCACAAGATCTTATTATCTCCGGTTCTGGACTTATTATTATTGTAGGTGTTGTTATGGAGCTTATTCGCCAAGTAAATGCACAACTCTTAGCTCATGATTATGAGAAGCTTGTTTAGGCAAGTGTTGGGTCACCCGTTTATTTCATTTCTTTTGTTCTTTCAGAAATACGATCATAAACATCATCTATCTTTCCATTCCCATTTACTTCTATAATAAGTCCCCTGTTTTTATAATCTTGAATTACTGGTTCTGTTTTTTCTTCAAATGTTGCCATTCTTTTTCTTATTATAGATTCATCTGCATCATCTGCTCTCCCCTCCTTCTCTGCCCTTCCAAGTATGCGCTGTACGGCCTTTTCTTTATCTAAAAGGAGATGAATGCACTTGAAATTACGACCCTCTTTTTCCATAAGAAAATCAAAATCTTTCTGTTGATTTTTATCTCTTGGAATACCATCAAAAATAATTTTTGTATTATCTGATCTTTTTTCTATAAATACCTGTAAAACTTCCATGATGATTTCATGTGGGACTAATTTCCCATCATTCATATATGAAGAAACTGTTTCACCTAATTTAGACCCAGAAGTAGCAATACTTCTAAGCTCTCCTCCAGCTTCGAAAATTTCATAACCAAACTCTGCAGCTATACGCTTTGCTTGAGTTCCTTTTCCAGAGCCTTGAATTCCAAAAAATATTAAGTCCATTAAGTGACATATTACTAGGAATATCGCCTATTGAAAAGGCAGGTATTATATAAAAATATGAATATAATATGGGTCAGGAGAAAATTAGTCGGAGAAAATAAATTCTCTAAAAAAATATTTTCTCTGTTATTTACATAATAAACCATCAAAAAAATGCTTCTATGCACCTTCTCCTCCCGTTGGGAGGAGAAAGAGAGGAGGGGGTCAGTCCTTATTTATAAATCTAGAAACCGATTAAGTTTTTCTAAAGCAAGGTATATGTCTTCTTTAGTTAACCCCCGAATTGATTCGGGGGTTAACTGGTCCGCCTAACGAAGATATTAATCCCACTGGGTCTTATTCCCCTAGGCTTGCCTAGCTTCCTTGTATTTATTGTATACCGCATAAATAAAATGCTTCT
>DAOWDW010000051.1 GCA_030638845.1 Candidatus Peregrinibacteria bacterium
CACGAAGAGGAAAAGTAAAGATTCCTAAACTTTTCTGACACCAAAAACCGAACGCCTACAAGTACAGCTCACTTCATTCGCTGACTTCGTGGCTCCGCCATCAAGAACAGAAAAAAATCAGAAAGCTGTACTGAGTGTCGTGTAGTGATCGAGGCGCAAAACGCAGAGATCTACTACTGCGACTTTTTTACTTGTAGAAAAATATTTGAAACCTAGTTCAGGTACATCAATTCGGTATCGCCACATTACTCCAAATATCAAAATTATAGACTTCAAATCATTTTTATAGTATAATACATAGGAAAATACACATGAAAATATCTTCAATAATTATAGGACTTACTAAGTTTCTAACACGCAAACTTAGTATTACAACAGTACTTGTTGCGCTTTTTACAACAGTTGCACTTGTTGCAGGTCACATTATTTTTGTAAGCGCTATAAATAAAGACAAAACAGCCCTTATATTAATTACAGGAGTTTTAATGACTCTCTCTTGGATAGTAGCTTGGATTCTTCCAAGAATTATATCTAGATCCTTGGAAGGACACAGTGAAATACTTCATGACCTTATGATGGGTGGATCTAATAAAAATGATGATGATTATGATAGTGATACATTCATATCTCTTGCAGAAACAGTAAATGAAGTATTTTGGGTATCCGATCCAACAGGAATAAAAATGCAATATGTAAGTCCTGCATTTGAAAAAATATGGGGAAGACCTATTGAAAAATTAGAGGAACAGGAAAAAACATGGATAGATACCATACAAAATGGTGATAAAGAAAAAGTATTAAAAATATTAGATAAAATGAAGAAAGAACCGTTTTCTATAGAACACAGAATTACACGTTCGGATGGAGCAACAAGATGGATTCGAACAAAAGGATTCCCAATAGTAGATTCAAGAGGAAAAGTAACAAGCTTAGTAGGAATATCTGAAGATATTACAGATAGTAAAATAATAGAAATAGCAAAAACAGAATTTGTATCTCTTGCATCACATCAATTAAGAACCCCTCTTTCTACACTTAAATGGGCCTTAGAAGTTATGGGCGAAAGCACAGAAAACTTTTCTGATACCCAAATGAGATTATTGCAAAACGCACAAGCTGCAATGGTAAGAATGGGTGAAACAATAAACGCCATGCTTTCTGCGTCTAGAATTCAATCTGAACAAATTACACCTCAAGCAAAAACAATTGGAATTCAAAGAATCCTTGAAAAAGTGCAAGAAACGTACAGAGTTCAATGTAGAAAAAAACAACAAATTTGTACTATGGAATGTCCAGATGA
The DNA here is from genome assembly GCA_030638845.1 of Candidatus Peregrinibacteria bacterium. Lineage (GTDB taxonomy): Bacteria > Patescibacteriota > Gracilibacteria > Peribacterales > Peribacteraceae > JABGQH01. The sequence goes on from DAOWDW010000051.1 coordinate 1,301, forward strand.
TTTACAAATATTCACAGATGAAAATATGTTTGTTGAAATAATGAGTAACTTACTAAGTAATGCCATTCACTATACAAAAGAAAAAGGTGAAATACGTATTGAAGCAAAGAAAGATAAAAATAATAAGCATGCCGTAATTCAAGTTACAGATAGTGGTATAGGTATTCCACTGGAAGACCAACCCATGCTATTTAGTAAGCTATTTAGAAGTAAAAATGCTAAGCTTATGGACACCAATGGAACAGGGCTTGGACTATATGTAACAAAATCCCTTGTGAATGTATTAAATGGTCAAATCTACTGTTCTTCAGAGGAAAATAAAGGTACAACTTTCAGTATCCATTTACCCCTTGCCGGAGCCACAACATAATGACAACTCAATCCACACCAAATCAGGCAAATGCCCCTGTTTCCATACTCATTGCAGAAGATGATACTTCGCTACTTGAAATAATGAGTATGCAACTTGAAAAAATAGGATACGAAGTTAGACAATCTACAAATGGAAAAGCTGCAGTTAAAGCAATAGAAAATAATAAACCAGATATTCTTTTGTTAGATCTTCTCATGCCAGAAATGGACGGATTTGAAGTGCTTGAGTATCTTAAGAAAAAAGATATTCATCTCCCAATTATTGTTCTTACAAACTTAGGGCAAGAGCAAAATAGTGAGAAAACATTACAATTGGGAGCTACTGAATGTTTTGTAAAAAGCGATACACCTTTAAGTGTATTAGGGCAAAAAATAGAAAGAATAGTAGCAAAAAACAGAAAACAAAAAGAATAAAAGAGCTTATTATCTACTTTATAAGAAACATACTTGTAACCAAGTACAGAGCATATAGAGCTACTACAGCAACAATTTATCAACAGAAATTATATTATTCCCCTTTATCTTTAACTAGATGAACTGTAGTTGTTGGATATGCAATTTCTATCCCCTCTTTCTCAAATTCTTCAATAATTTTAAAATTCATATTTTGTTGAGAATTCATATAGTCCACATATTTAGAACTTGCAATAAAATACACAACTTCAAAATTAAGGTTTGAATCTCCAAATTCTTTAAAATGAACTCTGTCTAATTTTAAAAGATCATCACCTTTAATTATATCTTTGATAATTTTAAGAATTTTTTTCAATTGCTTAGATGTTGTGTCATAAGACACACCAAAACCAAATACAATACGACGTTTTTTCATCTTCTTAAAATTTTGAACCTTTCCTCCAGTTAATTCTGCATTTGAAATAACCACTTCCTCTCCTTGCAAAGCAGTTATTCTAGTTGTTTTTAGCCCTATATGCTTAACATTTCCTGCATATTCACCATAAACAATATAATCTCCTTCCTCAAAAGGCTTATCTAGCAATATAGAAAAAGAACTAAACATATCTTGGAATACAGGCTGAAGAGCGAGCGAAACAGCTAGTCCTCCAATACCTAAACTTGCGATAAGAGAAGTAACATTTACTCCTAAATTTGAAAGAATAAGAAGAAAACCAACAGACCAAAGTACTAATCGAATTATTATTCCTAAAGCAGAAGAAAGACTTTTTGCCTCAACCCCATTTTTGCCCAATTTAAGCATTAATAATTTAATAGATAAATCTTCAATCAATTTAATAACTTCATAAACCAAAGCAAAGTAAAAAATAGCCTTAATAGTTAACAATACTGGATCTGGAAGACTTAAATGCTGAGTAGAAACAAAAAGAGATACTGAAAAATAAATCAAAGCACCCAAGCCATCTATATAACTAACTAAAATATCATCAATCTTCCATTTAGTTTTACTAGAAATTTTCTTTAAATGACCTACCACTATTCTCAAAAATACAAAAAGAATAATTACAGTAACAAAAAACAAAATAACCGCAATTATCCAATTGAGTGCAGAATTACCTAAATAAACATTTGATAATGTTTCCATATCTTTTAGCCCAACAGATTGAAGTAAGCTTTCAATAAAAGAATATGGTGCAGATTCTACAAAAGGTTTAAAAGGTTCCATAATATTAACAGGGAAATACTAACATAAAATAGTATAGTACAAACTTGCTCATTTTAACAAAACAAGACACCATAAACATATGAGAGAGGTAGAATTAACTAACATTGAAGGCAATGTAATAGGAATATCAGAAATTATAAATGCACATAAAGGTGAAGGAAAACTTCATAGAGCATTTTCAATTTATATATTTAAAGACGGTAGAAATAATATTCTTATTCAAAAACGTTCTGTAAAAAAGATGCTATTTGCAGGGTACATTGCTAATACTTGTTGTAGTCACCCATTTCCAAATGAAGATACTATTGAAGCAGCAGAAAGAAGACTTAAAGAAGAATGTGGTTTTAAATGCCCACTTAAAGAAAATGGAACCTTAATCTATAAAGCAAAGGACCCTAAAGGAAATGGAGTAGAACATGAACATGTTACATTATTAATTGGTGAATACTATAATGAAGTAAATCCAAATCCAGATGAAATAGAAGTATTAGAATGGAGAAGGACTGATGATATCCTTGAAGATATGAAGATAAATTCCGACAAATACGCTCCGTGGTTTATTTTAGGTCTTAAATAAGATAGTCGGAGAAGAAAATTTTAAGTATTCTAATGCCAATGGAAAAGAGTAAAAAACTTCATTTAGCAATTATCCCCGACGGAAATAGGCGTTGGGCTAAAAGTAAAATGATGATGCCATGGAAAGGGCATGAAAAAGCTGTTAAGAATTTTAAAAGTATTCTATCTTGGTGCGAACAGAACAAAAAAATTAGTATTTTGACTATTTGGTGCTTTTCAACAGAGAATTGGAAACGAGACAAAAAAGAAAAAGATATATTATTTAATATTCTTTTAGAATATCTTCATGAGGAAAGATCAACATTTATAGAAAAAAAAATTCGACTAATGCACTCTGGTAGAAAAGATCGAATTCCTAAAAATTTAATTAACCTAATAGATAATATTTCCAATGAAACAAAAGATAATAATAAATTCATACTTCACCTTGCACTAGACTATGGCGGAAAAGACGAAATATGCAGAGCGGTAAAAAAAGCTACTTCAAAAGTTATTAACTTAGAAGAAATACAAAATATATTTACAAAAGATGATTGCCTGAAACCATACTTAGATCAACCATCTCTTCCAGATATTGATTTAATTAGTCGAACATCAGGTGAAATAAGAACCAGCAACTTCTTCCTCTGGCAAAGCACATATGCAGAATGGATATTCACAGAAATTCTTTTTCCAGATTTCACAAAAGTAAATCTTAAAAAATGTATTAAGGAGTATTTTACGAGGAAAAAAAGATTTGGCTCTTAAGTTAATCTTTTTTTAGATTGATTTCTTGTGCAAGAGATAATACCTCTGCAAGAATCTACATATGGAAAAAACTTTTGCACCGGCAAAAATAATTCTTTCTGGTGAATATGCAGTAGTACGCGGCTATCCTGGAATTGCTATCCCCTATTCTAGGGGAATAACAGTGACCTATGAAGAAAATCTCGGAAGACCAGATTTATGCATAAACTGGCCAAATGTAGATATTAAATGGATAGAATATACACAAAGAATAATAGATATATGCAAAAAAGAGAACGAACATATTTTTGGCAAGCTTACTATTAGCTCTCTGTCTCCACTTGGAAAAGGAATGGGCTCATCAACAGCTTTAATTATTTCTATATGCAAATGTTTACTTGGAGATGATTGCATGAATACTGCAAAAAATATTGAAGACGAACTAAGCCCCGGGAATAGTGGAATAGACTTTGAAGTAATATGGAATAACAGACCTGTTTTATTTCAAAAGGGAAAAGAAATATTATTTATAAATCTACCTAATTTAGATGATGTAATACTGATTGATACAGGAATGCCAAGTGAAACTACTGCACAACTAGTAGCATGGATGGAAACACAAGATAAGGAAGATGCACTTAAAGAAATAGGAAAGTGTACAGAAAGAATTTCTAAATATGAAGATATAAATACAGTTATAAAAGATCATCACAAAGCACAGGTTAAACTGGAAGTTGTACCAAAAAAAGTCCAAGAGTTTATTAGTGAAATAGAGGAATTAGGAGGAGCAGCAAAAGTAATTGGAGCAGGCGGAAAAACAAAAGGAGGAGGAATTGTTTTGGTTAAAAAAATTAAAGAAGATAGTATTCCTATCTCAAATTATTCATATTCAATTATTTAATTATGGCATCTGCACAATCTACTCCAAACATTGCACTTATAAAATATTGGGGAAACCAAAATAATTCCCTTCGTCTTCCTGCAGCGGACTCTCTTTCTATGACTTTAACTACACCAATGGTAAAAGTTAGCGCTGAAGATGCAGAGCAATTTTCACTTATTTCTTTTGAAAAAGATGGAACAAAAAAAGAATTAACAGATAATCAGATAAATCGTTTTAAAGTTCACTTAGATTTATGCAGACAATACCTATCCTCTATTAACGCAGATGAATTATTACCAAGTGCGCTTTCATTAAGAATTGATTCAGAAATACCTGCAGGAATAGGTATAGCATCTTCTGCAGCAGTATTTAGTGCAGCTGCCAAAGCATATGCAGAACTTGTTAAAGATAAAATCGAACTAAATAACGAACAAATAAGCGTACTTGCAAGACTTGGATCGGGCTCTGCTTCCAGAAGTATTTTTGGAGGTTATTCCGCTCTTTATGCAGGACAAGATGACGCAATTGGAAGTTCTTATTCTACGCAAATCGCTGATGAAAATCATTGGAAACTTTATGACATCATAGTTATTCCTTCTTTGGATCATAAAAAAGTCGGTTCAACCGAAGGTCATGCCATAGCGCAAACAAGCCCGCATTTTACAGATCGTTTATCTGCTATTCCTCGCAGAATGAAAGAATGTATTGAAGGAATAAAGCAAAAAGACTTCGAAAAAGTACGCAGCGCAAGCGAAGAAGATGCTTTGGACATGCATCATGTTATGGAAACCAGTTCACCACCTCTTAAATATTTAAACAATGTTACACATCGAATAATAAAAGATATAACCGAATTAAGAAACAGTGATCATCTTGAGGTTTTATTTACTATGGATGCAGGACCAACAGTCCACCTAATTTGCACAGAAGACTCTAAGGAAAAAGTTCTTGAATTTGCAAAGAAACAAGAAGACTGTCATGTATTGGAATCTAATATAGGAGAAGGGGCAAAAGAATGCAGAATAAAGAATGAAGAATAAAAAATGCAGAATGATGATGAACAAACTGGCAAACGCTCACGAAGGAGGAGCTAGCTTCACTTGTCTGTAATACAAACAGATGGCAAGCGAGGACTGAGTGTAACGAAGGAGTCGACTTGTCTCTGTGAACCAATATAATTAATTAGTTTTACGCGACGACGGAGCGCGTTTGCCTTGATTTTTTTGGTTCGTTCCTATATTACCCTCGCACCTAGGAAAAGAAGAATGGTACTATCTAGGTGAGTGGGAGTTGTCGTTGGTTCGTTGAAGATTTTGCTTCGTCAAAAAACTTACAATCCCACGATATCCTCATTGGATG
>DAOWDW010000030.1 GCA_030638845.1 Candidatus Peregrinibacteria bacterium
GCCAGGAACTCTCCATCCGATGTAGACTTGTTGCATAGGTAGGTTTGGAAGATGTAAAAGCTCTCCCATCCTACCTATTTTTTAGGAATTCAATTGCACATGATGTTCCGTAACTTTTTCATTAGAATACAAGATGGTAACTGGTGTACTGGAATATTGGTGTACTGGAATACTGGTCACTATTTAATGATAATCATAATATGGATTACCAATTACCAATCACCAATTACCAATCACCAATCACCAATCACCAATAACCAATCATCAATAACCAATAACCAATACACTATTCCCTATTCCATATTCCTTTTAAAACAAAAATAATTAATGCTACAGCAATTGGTATAAGTTGAGCTATTCCTCTTCCGTAACCTGTTTGTCTGATTGCTTCTGTAGATAGTGATGTAAACATGTATAGGCAGATTTGTTGACCAAAAACCAATATGAAAAATACAGCAAGCAAGGCAAGGGGGCTTAAAAATATCTTTTTCCATCTAATTATTAAAAGTGAAATAAGAAGTGGGAAAAGGAAAAGCCAGTTTGCTTCGAAGAAAGTATTTAACCAAAGAGTTCTTAAAACTCCAGGTTGCCAGCCTATTCCAAGTCCAGAAATTGCTTTAGCATTTCCAAATGTAAGATTATTCATCCACTTAAAAATAAGCCATGGTAGGGCTATTAATATAAATAATAGGAATACATTTAATACAACCTTTTTCATTTGCCTTGTGGTTAGTAGATTAGATTGCTTCATAAAAAATATTGTGAGCATAAAAACCAAAACATAAATTGGCGCATGCAGTAAAAGTGCTTCATTTTTCGTAAAGGCAAGTAAAGCAGCAGAAAATCCACTTAAATGAAGAAAGCAAATTCGCCTTTTCTCGTTTTCTTCTTTTATTGCATTGAAAAGTAGATAGATAGCAGCAAAAATATGAATAGATAAATATAGATCTGCATAGGCCTGAGCACCGTGTATAAGGTAAAGAGGCAAGCTACTTAATAAGTACATACCACCTAAAGACCAAATAATATTTAGGTGTCTTCGTAGGAAAAAAAACATCAACAAAAGCGAAACTATGTACCAAAGAATATGTGGAGCATTTATAAGTCCTTCATTCCAACTTCCTGCAATAGATGCAAGAAATGTTTTTACAAGGGGTACTGTAGGCGGGTATGAAAATATTCCTTCTGGAGAACTATTGGCTATAGAATTGCCATGAGGAGAAAGCACTAAGTCTTGAGCAACGAAATATACTTTTCCTCTCATATTCCAGTTTTTTAATGTGTCATCTAAATAAGGTGGACTTCCTATTAATAAAACGGAGGCTGTAATTATTTTGAATAGTATCCACATGCCGAATACTCCTATAATAATTTTTATTTTATTTGAGAGCGGGGGAGACATTGCAAACTTTATAGGCTGATTCTTTGGCCAGTGCACTTTCATGCGCATAAATAACCATGTGAGAAGAACAATAGAAAGAATACATACAAGTAAAAATCCATTTCTTGTAAATGAAATTAAATCTATGGTGTTTGCAAGGAAGAACAAAAATGTAGTTAGTGTTGTTCCTAATATTATTCCAAGGGTTATTCTTTCTACCCTAAAGAGAACTGGTGTTTCACCTTCAATTAGTCTTAGTATTAACCATCCAATAATTGATGGTAAAAGCATTCCGATGATAAAAGAAAAAATAATCATTTTATAAATCTGATTGGAAAATAAATGTTCCTTTTTCGTATTCATGAATTAAAGATCCTTCTGGAGAAAGTACAGTACCATCTTCAGTAACTAGTTGATTTTTTATAATTTGAATATCTGGTCTTCTATATACAATCCATGTATCTACTTTATTTGCATTTCCATCAAATGAATCTACTGGGCGCACGGGGTATGCGTAGTAGCGCATTATGCCAAGATACGGCCAGTTGTTTTTTGCAAGGAAAATGAATTCTTCTTTTTCTTTTGTAATTTTCGAAATATCTTCTGCGAAGTCGTAGAAAAATAATCTATCTCGGAATGTTCTTTCACCTAGTTCTTTACTGTAGTAAGAATTGTAATCTGTTTTTAAATAATTAAAGAATTCTACTCCCATGCGAAAGTCATAAAATATCCACCCTGCGGCTACAAATATTAATAAGTATGATATTGCAGATTTTTTATATATTCTTCCTAGCCTTACTAAAATAATAAAAGTGAGTGCAGTAATTAAAAATAAAATGTAAAAAAGTTTATTTGCAGAATCTGCAGGTGGAGGTTGAGCCTGAAAGATTTCCTGCCTTGCTATAGGGTTATATGTCAGCCTTGGACCCCATATAAAATTAATACTGTAAGACCTAAAATCATCCATTGTCCAAAAGCTTTTAGCCATTTCAACTATTCTTTCTGGCAGATTCCACCCTACAAGTTCTATTTCATTTATTGTTATTTTTGTATTTGGCGGAAAGCGGAATCCTATTAAGGTTGGTCTTCCATTCCAGACTTTATATCTATCTAATGAAAATTTTATTTTTTCTTGTCTTTTTGCCACAGGAAAATATGTTGCAGGAGCTAAATAGAAATTTTTGTCTGTTAAATTTTCATTTTTCCATATTATTTTTGTATCGCTTCCAAATGTAGATGAATAAGAAACAGATATTACAGAGAAAGAAAATTTATTCTTTATAGGTCTACGCAAGCTTCCTCCTTCTGGTCCAGTTGTTACCTGAAGGCTATTCCTTGTATGTGCAATTTGTAAATCACCCGTAAAATTCCACTCACCATCTATTAATTGTTGTTTATCCATTTGCCAGGTTTCTGTTTGCATTGCGCTTGCCAGCACTGGCATAGACATTAAAAATAGGCCGAAGAGTGATCTGAATATAAGATTCACAGAATTAAGTATACTGGTATATTAGTATATTGGAATATTGAATAGTTTTTAGTTATTAGTTACTAGTGATTAGAATATTAGTAACTGTTTAACGAAAATAATAATTTGGATACCAATATACTATTTTTCTCCCGCAAACTCCACCTCCTCATCTCCTCCTTCTACAACAGCCTTTATTCTCCTTACTCCAGCAGAAGAGCTTTCTTCTTTTTTAATTTTGAACAATCCTAATACTCCTGCACGAGAAACATGTGGACCACCGCAAATCTCTTTACTGTAAGGATTACTTTCATCGCCTACTACGTAGACTTTTACGTCACTGTCGTATCTATCTCCAAATACTCCTATCGCGCTTTCTTCTTTAGCTTCATTTGGTGTAGACATGTGAAAACTTATTGGCAGATCATCTGCAATTGCTTTATTTACAAGTTTTTCCACTTCTTCTTTCTGCTTTGGTGTCATTTTTTCGTCATGAGAGAAGTCAAATCGTAATCTTTCCGCAGTTATATTACTTCCTTTTTGGTAAACATGATCACCTAAAACTTTTCTAAGTGCAGCATTTAGTAAATGTGTAGCAGTATGTAGCTTGGTGGTTTCCACACTGCTATCTGCCAATCCTCCAGAGAATTTTTGCTTTGCTCCTGCCCGAGAAAGTTCTTGATGTGCTTTGAAAGCTTCATCAAATCCTTTCTTATCAACTTTCAAACCATTTTCTGATGCAAGTTCTTTTGTCATCTCTATAGGGAATCCGTATGTGTCATATAAATGGAATGCAGATTTACCATCAATTTCTTTTTCGATGACATTATCAATAACTTTAGAAAATTGCTTCATTCCCTCGTTTAATGTTTTAGAAAATTGTGATTCTTCGTGGCTTAGAGTGTCACAAATAATTTTTTCTTTTTCTTTTAAAACTCCATATGTATCTCCGTATTGATTAATTACTTTGTCTGCAATTGCAGGGGTAAAACTTCCAGAGTGCTCTATTCCGAGTGCTCTAGCCGATCTAATAGCTCTTCTTATAAGCCTCCTAAGTATGTAACCTTGGTCGGTGTTGCTTGGAGTAACGCCATCTCCGATAATAAATGTTGCTGCTCTTAAATGATCTGTAATAATTCTTGCATGACGAATATAAGAAAGATTATCTTCGAGATTCGAGATTCGAGATTCGAGATTTGTTAGTCGCAAGACTTCATCAAGTATTGGCTTAATTAAATCAATATCATAAACATTTCTAACTCCTTGCATTACCAATGCAATTCTTTCCAGTCCCATCCCCGTATCTACATTCGTTTGAGTAAGAGGGGTGAATGTTCCATCTTCATTTTTGTTGTATTGCATAAATACGTCGTTCCAAATTTCTAACCAATCCTTCTCGTTTTCTGCAGGGTTTCCATGTGGCTCACCATCACCAATATAATAAAACATCTCTGTGTCTGGTCCACATGGCCCAGTAAGACCTGCTGGACCCCACCAGTTTTCGCTTTTTGGTAGAAACGCTATTCGGTCTTCTGGTATTCCCACAGATTTCCAAATTTTTGCTGCATCTTCGTCTTTTGGCGCATCATTGTCTCCTCCAAAACAACTTACAGATAACATATCAGGATCAATTTCTAATATTTGAGTTAAAAACTCATAACTTAATTTTATAGCTTCTTCTTTAAAATAGTCACCAAGGCTCCAGTTTCCCATCATTTCAAAA
>DAOWDW010000096.1 GCA_030638845.1 Candidatus Peregrinibacteria bacterium
CAATCTTTTGTGCAATCTCTAAATTATCTAATTCTTTCTCGCCAGTAATATTTATTTTATCTCCGGCTACTTTTACTCCTTTTTCATATTGATCGATAATAAAAAGCATTGCAGCTGTAACATTTCTTGCGTGAATATAATGCCTTGTTCCTGCTTTTGTTTTATCTGCATTACTATGAATAAATAATTTTTCTCCTCTTAAAACACCATTAATTACCTTTGGAAAATATTTTTCTGGATGTTGCCTTTCTCCAAATACATTCATTGTGTGAGTTATCATTACTGGAAGTCCGTATGTGTTGTAGTAACTATAAGCTAGCTCTTCACCCCCTGCCTTTGCAGCTGCATATGGATTGCTAGATTTATACCTATCCCACTCTTTAAATGCAGTTCCTTCTGGAGCAGGTCCAAAAACTTCGTCTGTAGAAAAGTAAGCAAACAAATCTAAATCTTTAAGTCTTCGCGCATAATCCAAAATATTACATGTACCAACAACATTGTCCTGAACAAACTCCATTGGATACTCAATTGATCTATCTACATGTGTATTTGCAGCAAGATGAAACAAATAATTTATAGGACCAATTCTATTTTCTAAATAGTGATTTAGTGGAGAACGTAAATCATGATATACAAACTCAAATCTATCTTGATATTCCTTAGACCAGCAGTCCATATCTGTAAGACGATGCAAGGTGCTTGCACAATCAATCTTAGAAAGACCTACAATCTTCCAATCTGTGTTTTTTAATATTCCTTCTGCAAGGTGATGACCGATAAATCCATCGACGCCAGTAATTAGTACTCGTTTCATAGGAAAAGAATAGTGGGAAATTGAGGATTAGTAAAATAATGAAAGAAGATAATAAATGAAGCAATGCATCAATGAAGCATTGAAGGTAGAGGCGCAAAATTTTGCGCCTCTACTGTGTAAACCGCTTACGCATTGTTTTAACCCAAAGGGTTCCCTTTGGGATTGTTTTATTGCTTCATTGTTTTATTTACCTGCTAGAATCAATACAGCACAAAACTAATGACTAGAGTAAACGTCCTCCTCCCGGCCTACGAACCTAAAAAAGAACACATATGTGCTGCAGTTGAATCTGTATTAAATCAATCAACAACAGACTTTAAGCTACATATACAAGATGATTGTTCTAAATATGAAGACACTAAAAACCATATTTCAAAGTATTTAGACAATTCTCGTGTTAGCTTTAAAGTTAATAAGAAAAACCTAGGAATAGGCCCAAATTGGAATAAATGTTTAGAATTTGGAGATAGCCAGTACATTGCATATCTTTTTCATGATGATATTTGGGATCCTAAGTATTTAGAAAAAATGTCAAAGGTACTTGATGAAAATGATGATATTGGATTTGTATCTGCTAGACATTCATATATTAAGGATGACGATTATATAGACACATCGTCATATGACGGACTTAAAACATTCGTAAAAAATAACATTCTTTCAGGACATAATAATGGAAGAGAATTACTTTTATGGTGGGCAGAGAAGGGACTTACGCCAAACATAATTGGAGAACCAAGCTTTGTAATGTTTAGAAGAAAATTAATAGAAGAAGTTGGTCCATTTCATGAAACTATGCCGCAGTTTTTAGACAGCGAATATTCCATCCGCTGTCTTTTAAAAACAAACTGGTATTACTTAGATGAAGATTTAGGATCATTTAGAATTCACAAAGCCGCAGCCAGTGCACAGAATGAAGAAAAGGGGCTAGGAAAATTTGATAGATTTGAATGTTTTCAGATGCTTATAAAAAAATCGAAGAAAGAAGATAAAGCAAAACTAAAACAAAGTTTTCAAAAAGCTTTTGATGGGATGATTAAAAAATATATTAAAAGAAGAGGTAAAGGAAAAAGCGTTAGCACAAAAGGCTCTGGAGCGTTTAAGAAGTTTTTACTTAGACATCCGTTGTTTGTTTTTAGGACAATATTTAGAAATAAATAAAATGAAATAAATAAAATCGTTTTATTCTACCTTTAAAAAACTCCCACCCTCTAGCTAACGGAGGTCAGAGTTCATGAGTCATTTCTTTTCTAATTGGAAGGATTACCACTCAAGATTGAGGAACCAAAAGAACGTAATCTAACGTACTCACATTATATAAATAATTCCTTTACAATGCAAGTTTAAATTGCACAAATATATATGTACTCGTATTTATTTCATTCATTTATGACTTCGTCATAAATGTTTGCATATTTTTCAGCAAGTTCCGACCAATCATAATTTTCTGCATTCTTTTTTCCATTTTCGGATAGTTTTAATCGAAGCTCTGCATCATTAAGTAGTTTTATCAAAGCATCTGATGCAACTTCCACGTCATCTGGAGGAATAAGTAATCCTGTAACTCCATTTTCAACAATATCTGGAATACCACCAACTGTAGTACCTAAAACTGCACAACCTGCTGCCTGTGCCTCTAAAAATACATTACCCAGTGCTTCACTTCGTGAAAGCCCACAAAAAATTTCTGCCTTTGCAAATTCTTCATACACATGAGGAACAGGAACAAATCCTGTGAAAGTCACAATATCTTGAAGCCCAAGAGACTTAGACAATTCCTCTAGGCTTTTCCTCTGACTTCCCTCTCCTACAATTCTCATTTTGCATTTTACATTTTGCATTTTACATTTACTTACTGCTAAAAGCAGTACGTCTATCCCCTTCATCTTCTCCAGTCTCCCAACAAACACTATTGTTCCTTTCTCCTTCTCTATTTCGGGAATACTTGATATGTGAAGTCCATTTGAAATTTGCACTACATCTGCTCCACATTCTTTTGCGATAGTTATTAGTGGCGAACTAATAGCAGTTACTTTGTGAGCGGATTTAATGATTGATTTTTTAAATAATCTTCTATTTGTAGTTTGAAGAGTTAACATCCTTTTAGGTTGAGTACAAATGAATCTGCAGAAATACAAAGCAAGCACCGCAAATGTTTCTAAAACAGCGTGGATAATATCTGGACGAAGTTTTTTAGCTACAAACGGTGCTAAGAATGGGTACAACCATTTATCAAAACTAAAACCAAAACCAACTCTTATTACATCTATACCCGAGATTTGATCATTTTTTGGAAGACTTCTACTCATACGCGCAGTTACAATTGTAAAATTGTATTTATCTTTGAGCAATGCAGATACTTCTTCTGCACAGGCTTCTGCTCCACTGCGAAGTGGTGAGGAGAAGGCCGACAAAATAACAATCTTGGGTTTCATGACGTAATAAGTGTAGCAGGGGAAATAAAACAATGAAGCAATGAGAATTGGCAAACAGTAACGGAGGAGGAGCTAGCTTCACTTGTCTTTAGTGCAAGCAGATGTCGAGCGATGACTGAGCGCAGTGAAGGAATCGACTCGATTCTGCGGACCAATGTAATTAATTAGCTTTCGCGACGACGGAGCCTGTTTGCCTTGATTTTTTTCTTGCCATGAGCTTGTCGAATGGTGGTTCGTTCCTATATTACCCTCGCACCTAGGAAAAGAAGAATGGTACTATCTAGGTGAGTGGGAGTTGTCGTTGGTTCGTTGA
>DAOWDW010000021.1 GCA_030638845.1 Candidatus Peregrinibacteria bacterium
TGATGCCCCGCTAGACATGCGTTTTGATAGATCTAAAGGAATTACAGCTGAAAAATGGATAAATAAGGTAGAAACTCGAGAAATTGCCTTAGTTTTAACTCGTTATGGCGAGATTGGAAATTCTATGCGCATAGCTAAGCAGATAAAAAGAGATAAACCAGAAACAACTGGAGAATTAAAAAAATCAATAGAATCTTTACTAGGTTTTAGGGCAAATGCATTGCTCCCACAAATATTCCAAGCATTTCGCATAGAAGTAAACAGAGAGCTAGAAGCTTTAGAAGTTTTGTTAAAACATGGACCAAGTCTTTTAAAATCTGGTGGTCGCATGGCTATTATCAGTTTTCATTCATTAGAAGATAGAATGGTTAAGCAATCCTTTAGATTATTATCATCTCCCAAAATTGATGAGATGACAGGTCAAATTATTGAAGAGGCTCCATACAAATTAATAACCAAAAAACCAATAATTCCATCAGACGATGAAGTTAAACAGAATCCTAGAGCGAGAAGTGCTAAACTTCGTGTATTGTCGAAAGTTTAATATAGAAAGTAAAATGATATATATTTATTTAACTTGTGACCTTCGACATTCGACAAAACGTGCAATTTTGATAAACTAAGCATGGTGTTTAATATCTTTACTCCTAGCTCGGCGGTAACTCATAGACTTTCACTTGGGCGAATGGTAAATCAAAGTACTGTATTACTTATGGTTTCCATTGGTTCTCTTATTTTATTACTTGCTCTTCTTATTCTTTTTCATCAAAACGCAAATGCTACACGTGGCTACCAGTTGCGCACTTTAGAGAGGGAGAGGTCATATTTATTATTAGACGAAGAGTTGCTTCAAATGAAAATTGCAGAAGCTCAAGCACTCCAACAATTGGAATCTGATAGAACAGTTGAAGTTATGGTTTCTGTAAGAAATCCAATTTATACATCCGAAGAAACTACTTTAGCAAAAATAAATTTAGAAATAGAAAATGTTGAATAGATAACAAATCTAATTAACGTCAACATATCAAACCTACAAAAATATTGAAAGAATGCTATAATAATCTGATTTGAATAACACAATTCGCCCAATTAGAAGAGTAAGTTTTATTGCTGCAATAGCAGTTGGGCTACTTGTATATTCAACTGCCAATATTCAATCACAAAAATTAATTGCAGATATAACAGATGATTGTGTTGGAAAAGAATATGGATACCCTGGTTGTCCATTAAAACCTGAGACACAACCACTTTCGGAAGAACAAATAGAAAACTGTGGGGACGGATTTATAGATGAAGGAGAAGAGTGCGATAATGGTAGATTTAATGGTCTAAGTGAATGTACAAATTTATGTAGACTTCTTTTTTGTGGGGATGGAATTACTTCTCCATTTTTAAATGAAGAATGCGAGCCTGCAGTTGAGGAAGTATATTCTTTAGATCCTGCTACTGGGCAACTTTCTACAGAGATTTTATTTTTAACAGCAACCTGTGGTCATTACTGCGAACCCCCAACATGCGATGTTGCTGGCGAATGTATAGGAGGCTGCATAGTTACATTTTTAGATGAATGTAAAGAAGGCGAAGAAGAAAATACTGTTACTTATACTTTAGGAGAAGTTAGTGTAGAAAATAATACTACAGAAAGTGAGCTGTCAAATTTGCATCCTTCTGCACCTGTAAGTGGAATATGTGGGAATGGAGAAATAGATATTGGCGAACAATGTGATGATGGTAATAGGTATAATTTCGATTTATGTACAAATACCTGCGCAATACCAGTATGTGGTAATGGAATACGTGAAGGCGCAGAGGAATGTGACGATGGTGATACTCAAAATTTTGATGATTGTCCGAATGATTGTAGAGTGGCAGTTTGCGGAGATAGTATTCGAGAAGGCAGAGAAGAATGTGATGACGGAAATCAAAATAATTTTGATACATGCCCTAGTGATTGTAGAGCACCTGTTTGCGGAGATGGCGTAAGAGAAGGTACAGAAGAATGTGATGATGGAAACTTTAATACTAATGATAATTGTCCAAATTCATGCAAACTTCCTGATTGTGGAAATAGCATAAGAGAAGGAAAAGAAGAATGTGACGACGGAAATCAAAACGATTATGATTCTTGTCCTAGCGACTGTCGCTATGCAGTTTGTGGAGATGGAGTACGAGAAGGCGATGAAGAATGTGATGACAATAATAGAATAGAAACTGATAGTTGTAATAATACTTGTGAGTTGGCTGAATGTGGCGATGGAGTTCTTCAAGAAGGCGAACAATGTGATGATGGAAATAATCTTAATAATGATTTATGTAGTAATACTTGTTTTAAGAGAATGTGTGGAGATTCTATTGTTCAATCTGGAGAACAATGCGACGATGGAAACGATATAAATACAGATTCATGTACAAACGAATGCACAAAAGCATCTTGCGGAGATGGAATAATACAAATGGGAGAAGAATGTGATGATGGTAACACTGAAACATATGATTCTTGTCCTTCGGATTGTTTACTTTCAATTTGTGGAGATGGAACGAGAGAAGGCTTTGAGGAATGCGATGACGGAAATAGAAATAATTCAGATAAATGTCCAAGTGATTGCATCCTTCCTGTATGTGGAGACAATATTATGGAAGGATTAGAAGAATGTGATGATGGAAATAGAAATGGGAATGATGAGTGTCCAATTCATTGTAGACTTTCTATTTGTGGCGATAAAATTAGAGAGGGGCTAGAAGAATGTGATGATGGAAATTTAGAAGATGGTGATGGTTGTTCTGCAACATGTACAAAAGAATCAGTATGTGGAAATAGTGTTATCGAAGGAGAAGAACAATGTGATAATGGAGAAAATAATTCAAATAAAAAAGCAAATGCATGCAGAAATAATTGTCAGCTGGCAAATTGTGGTGATGGAGTAATAGATGACTTGGAAGAATGTGACAGTGGAGAAAATTGTACTTCTTCTTGTACAATTATTCCTATATGGGAAAGGTCGAATTGGCCTGCGGTTGGTGGTATATCTTCAATAATTATAATAAGTGGTGGCGGTGGTTGGTTATATATGTCAAAAAAGAAAAATATATTTCAAAAAAACGAGTGGTCTAAAAAAGAAGCACTCTCCATAGATGATATTCCAATTGATGAATTAGAAATGCCTTGGCATAAATGGGGAGCCTAAATTAGTTATAGTTATTATTCAATATTTCGTATTTGTATACTTGTAACTGCTTCTCCTTTTGTTCGTGTATCGGATACTAAAACAACTGTATCACCAGAGGAAACCAACCCTTCTTTTTTTGCCTTGCTTATTGCAATATGAGCTGTATCTTCTATTTCACCGAATGAAATAAGCAAAGGGAATGCGCCGTAAAGAAGTTGCATTTTTCTCTGTATGCTTTCATTTGGTACAATAGGAATAATAGGTACCTTAGGTCTAAATTTACTAACTAGCCTTGCCATTTGCCCAGATCTTGTAACAACCATTATTGCTGTTGCATTTGATGATTTTGAAAGAGATACAGCAGATTCTGCTCTTGCTTCAGACTCATTTCTAATTCCTACATCTTCTAGTGGATATCTAGATAATTGTGTTTCTGCTGCACGAAGTATTCTATCCATAGAATCTATTGCAACAGTCGGATGCTTACCATTTGCAGTTTCTCCAGATAGCATAGTGGCATCCGTTCTTTCCATAGCAGCGTGAGCAACGTCTGTAACTTCTGCCCTAGTTGGAATTGGATGCTCTATCATGCTTTCAAGCATATGAGTTGCAACAATTACAGGTTTTCCAGCATCTCTACACTTAGTAACAATTTCATCCTGAATTGAAGGCAGGTATTCATAAGGCACTTCTGCGCCTAAATCGCCCCTTGCAACCATTATTCCATCAGATGCATCTATTATTTCACTAATATTTTTTACTGCCTTTTGTGTTTCTATTTTTGTTATTATTTGAATATTGCTATTTTTTTCGTTAATCAAATTTCTAACCTCAATAACTTCTTCTTCATTTCTAATGAATGAGAGTGCTACAAAATCTATATCATTTTCTGCAGCAAATGCTATATCGTCCCAATCCTTTTCTGTAATAGACGGCAGGTCTATATCTGCTCCAGGTAAATTTATATGTCTTCTACTTCCAATTAATCCACTTTGTTCTGCTTTAGCAACAACGCTTCCATTACTTTCAATAGTAATAATTTTAAAAGACATCTCACCATTATCTATTAAAATTATACTTGTTTCCCTTACATCAGCACTAAAACCATCATATCCAACGAAAATTATTTTTCTATTTGTGCCTATATTTTCTTCAAGAGTTGTTGGAGCAAAAAGAACTTCTTCATCTTTGCTTATTTCTATTGGATCTTGTACATCTCCAGTTCGAATTTCTGCCCCTCTTGTATCTATTAAAATCGCAATACATAAATTTTCTTCTTTATTTATTTTTTGAATATTTGCAATTAGCTCTTTTTGACTTTCTCTTGTGCCATGTGAAACATTAATACGAGCAACATTCATACCACTTAAAGCTAGCTTTTTCATGTCTTCATATGAGGCGCTAGAAGGTCCTAGGGTACAAACAATTTTTGTAAGCCTTCTCATGTTAGATTCTAAAAAATTCATATTTAATATTTTATTATTGAAATAATACCATGCTTTTGGAATAGAAAATATTTCTGCTTTTTTATATAATTCATTTATTATTGTTAATACAATTTATATATATATTATACAACTATATAAAGAAACACGCAATTCTCGGTTACGGACATAAATGCTATTTTTTGGTATAATATAAAGATAAAACTAAAAAAAGACACCAGTCGTAGGCTATGGACAATTGTAAGCTTCTTTGTTCTTACATTTTTACTTCTTTATCAGATTGACGTGAATATTCGTCCATTCATAGTTAAGATTATGCATCCAGATATTGTTTTGGGATATACAGATTCAGAAAATAATTTATGTAGCAATTTAAGTGGGTATTGGAAATTTGACACTGGGACAGGAGATACTGTTGAAGATATGTCTGGTACTGGAGAAATTTTACAGCTTACAAATGTAGGTGAGAATAGTTGGTCTGAAGACATACCTAGTTCTATAAATTTTTGGAATACTCACTCATATACATTTTCATCTGAAAACTACGCAACAACTTCAAGTGGGTATATTTCTCCACTTCAAATAAAAGGGGACTTAACATTATCATTGTGGATTAATTATAAATCCTTAACTCCTACAAATACTGCAAACAGTCTAATTACATACGGTGGTGACGTTGAAACTAAAACTGATAATATTTTGTACTCATTAAGTATTAATGGTGAAAATAAATCCTTACGCCTTAAATGGGAAAATGGATCAGATTCTAGAGACATAATTGGAGAATCTACAGATCCTGCCAATATTCAAGCAAATACATGGCATCATATTGTTGCTATAAGGAATGATGAACAGAAAGAGATTCGTTTTATTGTTGACGGAATAAATGTTGGTTTTCCA
>DAOWDW010000098.1 GCA_030638845.1 Candidatus Peregrinibacteria bacterium
TTGGTTTGAAAATGATGGAACAGACCTTTCATTTACAGAACATCTTATTGGATCAGCCAATGGCTTGATACATGGTGCACCAATAGATATGGATGGTGATGGCGATTGGGATATTGTTGCAGCTGCTTATTCCGAAGGTAAAATTTATTGGTACGCAAATAATGGAAGCCAATCATTTACAAGATATACTGTAGATGCTTCTATAAACGGTCCCTCAAAGGTATATCCAGTTGACCTAGATGAAGACGGAGACATGGATATTGTTGGAAACAGTATTACTGAGTTTCGTTGGTACGAAAATGACGGAAGTGAAAACTTTACCGAACATGTTATTACAGCACAAGTTTATATTAGTGGGATAGAAGTAGTAGATTTAGATGCAGATGGAGATTTAGACCTTGTATCTGGGAAATCTACAGTCTATTGGTACCAAAATGATGGTAGTGAAAACTTTACTGAAATATCAGCATGTACAGGAACACCTGGTGTTTCAGATATGGACGTTGTAGATATGGACGGTGACGGAGATTACGACATTGTTTCAGTATACTGGACAAATGCTGCAGGTGTAGACTTGCATTGGTGCGAAAATGACGGAAGTGAAAACTTTACCTACTCTGCAGTAGATACTTCATTATCATATGCAAGAACAGTTGCAACTGGAGATTTAGATGGAGATGGAGATTTAGATATTATATCTGGTGATGCAAACATGTATTGGTACGGAGTAACATTATCAAATCCCACAGTTTCTACTCTATCCCCTACAGATAACAGTACAGGAGCAACCTTGGCAACCAACCTTGTAATAACTTTCGACCAAGTAATAGCCTCTACTGGAACCGGTTACGTTACAATATATAAATCATCAGATGATTCTATAATAGAACAAATAAGTACTCAGACTGGAGCAGTTACAGGTTCTGGTACAACTACAATGACTATAAATCCATCTTCAAATCTTGAAGATTTAACTGATTACTACATTAAAGTAGATTCAAACGCTTTTCCAAATTCATCTGGTCTTTCTTACCTTGGTATAAGTGATACTACAACTTGGAACTTTACAACTGGAGACGAAACTGCTCCTACTCTTTCTGCAGTATCTGCAAGTACAGGAACTGGATCCGCTACTATAATATGGACCACAAATGAATCTGGTAGTACTTTAGTGCAATATGGTACAACATCTACTTTTGGCTTTCTTTCCGCAGAAACAGATATAAGCACAAGGGTTAAATCACACAGCGTAACACTTTCAAATTTAACTGCATGTACAAACTATTTCTATAGTCCAATTTCAAAGGATAGTTCATGGAATACAACTACAGGATCTACTGTTAATTTTACTACAACAGGCTGTACTAGTTCCGCAGATGTCCTTTCTCAAACTGGTGGAACAATTACAACTAGCAGTACTGGCTCACTTAGTTTAGTAAACAATGGATCGGGTGCAGCTTTATCTGTACCACAAAATTCAACAACAAATACATTTACTCTGCAAATTAAAAAGATTGATAGTGATACTGTTATTGCATCTACTTCTACACCTACGAATAAATCTGTAATTGGTGATCATACTTACGATTTTCGTGCCATAAGCGGTTCGACTCTGGTTACAAGTTTTGATGAGGCAATCACAGTAACAATGACATATACAGATGCTCAGGTAAGCGGATATACAGAAAGTTCTCTCAGAATTTACCGCTGGGATGGCTCTAGCTGGAACCAACTTTCCAATTGTGCTGTAGATACAACCGCAAATACTGTTACGTGTACAACTACAAACTTTTCTACATTTGGATTATTTGGTAGCGCAGTAAGTACTACATCTACAACAAGTACTGATGTTTCAACAGTTGGTGGTGGACATAGAGGAAGCAAAGAGAACATGGCTAAACGTATAGCTCTTGCACATGCATCCATTATTGCTAGATACGAAGGAAAACAGCAACAGCAAACTATTGCAATAAATAATGAGCCAGAAGAATTAGAGGTGCCAGATAAATCTGCTTCCAGTGAAGAACGACACATTTATCGTGCAGCTCAGAAAGTTAAGCTTCATGCTTCTGCATTTAAACCAATTTTAGAACATAGAGGTTTCCTAGTAACTCTAGTAGGTGGCACTACTGTCCTTTATAGAGATGTCCCATCTAAAGTATGGTTTGCTCCATATGTTTCCTCATTAATTGAAGAAAATATTGCTCAGGGTTACAAAGACGAAACAGGAAAACTAACTGGAGAATTTGGAGTTAAGAATCCTGTAACCTATGCGGAGGTACTTAAAATGGCGCTTAATACAGCTGAAGAAAATATATCTGGTCTTCGTCCTCCTAGAAATTTATCTGCTAAGGGTACTTGGACAAGTGCTTATGTTGCAAAAGCAGAAGACTTAGGACTTTCTGTATTTAATTCAAATCTTAATGTTCATACAGCCGCATCTAGAGGAGAAGTTATTCAAATAATTCTTGAGATAATGAAAATTCCAACAAGAATTAAAATTGATTCTCCTTTTGTAGATGTTTCAGAACGTCATCCTTATACCCCATCTATAGCTACAGCAGCTGCATATGGAATAATAAACGGAGATACAGATTTAGAAGGAAATGAATTGAAAACATTTAGACCAGATGAACAAATTAACAGAGCAGAGGTTGCAAAGATTATTGCTCTGGTACTTGAAGCGGTAAAATAAATACTATTTTAAAAAGATTTTTCCCTTTAATATGAATATAATTTATTCTGTAATACTTTCTTAATTCTCCCTATTTCAATGAAAAACCTTATTATCCTTCTGCTTTTGCCTCTTTTACTATCTGCCTGTGCAATTAAAGATGATTTAACTGATGCCGAGAAAGAATTTAATAATAGCGGGCGAGCAAAGGCTATAGAAGATCCAACAGATTTATGGATGGTATATGAAGATGAAGAAGCAGGATTTTCTCTTAAATATCCACACTCTGTAACAATGGATTTGAATCTTACTGGAGCAACACTTATTTTGTCTGTTTCTAGTAATGAAATTGAGGAGCTAGAAGGAACAATGGGCTACAACGAAGAAACAGCTCTAAAAAATAAGGAAACATTGGGAAAAGGAGAATATGGAGAAAGTGTTGATTTTCCGCTAGAAGAATCTAAGAAAGTACGTAATATTAATGGGACATTTGCGCAGGACTTTTTAGTTCTAGGACGCTTTGAAGTTTGTGATGTTACGTTTGAAAGAAAGTTATATTTCTTCCATAACAACCATCAAATAGTTATTACTTTGCATGGAGATAAAGAATCGATGATGAAAGACATTGAAGACTTCTTAACTTTAAATGAAGAAAACTGCTTTGAAGAAATGGTTTGGAAATTTAAAGAAGTGCCAAACTTATATTCTCTACTTGAGAGTGGTAGCGGATCTGCACTAACACAAGAATGGTTTAATACTTTTGATGAGATTTTAGATACAATTAAATTTACTAAAAATACTCAAGCGAAGTTGCAAGGATTATGGACATCTGAAGATGATCCACTTTCACAAATAGAATTTGCAGGAAACATTCAAAAACAAATTTACAATGGCGAAACATTGTCCGAAGATGAATATTCTATTTCGAATAAATCACCTGTCACAGAAAATACAGAATCGGGAGAGTATCTTCATGTAAATAATGATGATGAGATGTTTGAATATAAAATTCTTTCATTAGAAGATGATGTAATTGAACTAATGTATTTACCTCGTGGTAATACACTTAAGTATAAGAAGTAAGATTTGATATTGTTTATTCCAATGAATTTTCTTCATTTACTTCATTTTCTTCATTTATTTCATTTCCTTCATTCATTCCTTTATCTTCCAACTTTTATTCTCTCCGTCTGCACAACGGTATTTCCCTCCCAATGCTTTACTCCGTAATCTACTCCTTCTACGTCTCCATTATCATCAAAAGAAATTGTACCCATAACACCTTCGTACTCCTTAAGCATATAAAGAGCATCTTTAATTTTAGCTCCCTCAGTACCAACTTCTTTAATTACTTGCAAAAGGATATTCGTTGCGTCAAATGCAAGTGCTGGATTTGAAGTATTTTGAAGTGGCAAACCAAATGCTAAATTAAAAGATTTTATAAAATTCTGTGCTTTTTCATTTGTCTCATCTGGAGTTGCAACTGCAACTATATCCATTCCTGCAAGACTTCCACTTAGTGTTTCTGCCAACGTATTAGATTCTGCAATATCGTTAGATACTATTTGCAAATCTGGATACAAACTACGGGCTTGCTCATAAATAGCAGCAACTGCAGAATCTGACTGCATATTTATAAATAAAACATCTGGCTTACTTTCTGCCAATCGAAGCAGTAATGATCTTGTATCTTTTGTGCCAGGAATTACTGTTTCATTAAATACTATCTCTTTCCCTTCTGGGAAATCTGAAACTACTGAATTTTGCAATCCTCTGCAAAAATTTGTGTCTTCTGTTAATAGGGCAATACGAGAGAAATTGTTTTCAGAAAAATATTGTCCATAAATAGTCCCAATAAGCGCACCACTTGGATACATACGGAATACAAAGTCTCCTGCCTCTGTGACTGCTGGACTACTACTTAATGGAGCAATTATTGGAATTCCTTCCTCTTGCACAACTGGAGCAATAGCTAATGTTTCTGTACTGCAATTCCCCCCAATAATAGCAACAACCTTAGAAATATTTATTAGCCTTGTCGCAACACTTTGCGCTTCTGATGCATTACATTTCCCGTCTTCTGCTATTAAATCGATATTTCTACCATTTATTCCTCCAGCCTGATTAACTGAAGATACTGCAAGTTGAACTGCATGAAGTGTATCTGTTCCATAAGAAATTGCATCTCCTGTAAGAGGTCCAATGTAGCCAATGCGTATATTCTCTTCATTTTTTGAACATCCAACAAGACACAAAATGCAAAATGTAATCAATAATTTTTTCATGAATATTTAGATGGGAAATTATGTAAAAAGGTTAGAGAGCAATAAGAATGTGAGCAATAAAAATGCTTAATACTTCATAATAATAAGATATTTTTAGATATATTTTACATATATATTTTATATATAGTACTTATGTTATAAGTAAATATAGATATAAATAAGTCTAGAGAGGGAAAATATTTATTTCGTCTTATTATGTAATTTGTTTTCAGCCCTATTTAAAGCCAAAAACTTGATATCTATCTTGATCAAATAATATATTCAGAACATATTATATGGCTTAAGCTAGGGCTAAATCTTGCATAATTTTTTCAGATGATTATTATGTGATGATTTGTTCGCCTCAAGTGAATTTAAATCACCTCACAAAAAAACAGAGACAAACACAAAAACAAACATATCCCTTTGCGAGGGATTAACCCCGACCCTTCACACCACAGAAAATTAAGCAAGGAGAATGGTGGTCACAAAGACATTGCACTACGCACGTTCCTTCCGAACACCACTCTTACACTTGGACATAGGTAACGCGACCGTTTAGCGTTGATCTTCCTAATTACTTCAAAGTTAAAAGGGGCTTTGAAAAAAATAGGTTGTGTGCTCACCATTCTCCTTGCTCCGCGATGTCGCTAAGCTAACCAGTGAGGAAATCTAACCTAGCGCACAATTTACTCCCCTTGTCCACTAGGCAATTGCCTAGTTTAAAAGGACAACCCTAGGGGACTTCGCCCGGTCACGAGGAGAAACAAGAGACCTTAGCGGGGCATAACGAGCGAGGGTTCCTCCCCTCATTGATCACTTTAGCTGGCTCAGTAGCACACTCTTGCAATTGATAGCCTGCACGATCAAAACATAAA
>DAOWDW010000105.1 GCA_030638845.1 Candidatus Peregrinibacteria bacterium
ATCCCCCTTTCTTTAAGAAATAACATAAATTCCTAGCATTCTTCCAATTTTCTTCTGATTGATCTTTATTTGAGTATATTTCATCTACTATCTCGAAATTTGGTGATGATAATTTCCTTATTTCACTTGGAGTAAAAGCGTGAATATAACGCAGTGTTTTCTCCTCTCCATATGGAATAAGAGTATCTTTTATTCCAAATGAAGTATTAAACGGAGACTTGATAGTTTGAATAAACTTTTGAATTTTGTTCATTTTTATATATTTTTTATATTTTTCTTGATGGATATTCCACACTGTAATAAATGCAGTTCCTCCTGGCTTAAGTACTCTAAAGATTTGATTAAAGAATAATTTTCGATTTGAAACAGGTGTTATGTGATGAAGCACGGCAATGCTTATTACCATATCGAATGATTGATCTCCGTAAGGAAGGTCTAAGCAATCCCCTACTTCAAATTTAGCTTCTGGATGATTGTTTCTTGCAATTTTTATCAATTCTTCCGAGTTATCTACTCCTGTATAATTCACATCAGTTATATCTTTTAAATATTTATACAAACGTCCGTTTCCGCATCCTAAATCTAATATTTTTGAATCTTTTTTGATCTGTGATTTTAGTAATTCAAACTCTCTCCAATTGTTTTTACGAGTTGCGTTCCAATCTAAAGCAAATGAGTTATAGCCATCTCTTACAGATGCCAAGAGGCTACCAGAACTAAAGCCGTTTATATTCTTTATAAAAAGTGTCACTGTGTTAGGATTTTTTCATAATGACTAAAAGAAAGAAAGAAATTGATAGGGTAACTCCTAAAAGACTTGAACTGGCAATAAATTTTTTTAAGGACCAATCTGGTACTCCAGTTGATAGAAATGAAATGGAGAAAGTTCTTAGAGCCTTTGCAAAAAAATCATCACAGTCGACTCTAAGGAGTGACGAGCTATTGGCCGCGCTTAAAGAATTGCCAAATGAATATAGTGAAAAGTGGAAATCTATCTGCAGAAAGAGATCTATAAGATCTGAATCTGGAGTGGCAGTAATTGCCATATTAACTAGAAACTTTGGCTGCCCTGGAAAATGCATATATTGCCCAACGCCTGCCGGAATGCCAAAAAGTTATTTACCAAACGAACCAGCAGTTTTGCGAGCAATAAAAGCAGGCTTTTCTCCAAATAAACAAGTAAAGATGAGGTTAAAAGCACTGGAAGCCACAGGACACGATACATCTAAAATTGAACTGATAATTATGGGAGGAACTTGGTCTGCTCATCCATCTTCATATCAAACAAGTTATATTCGTTCATGCTTTCATGCATTAAATGGTGAAGAAGGAAGAATGATATCACTTGAGAAAGAGCAAAAGACAAATGAATCTGCTAAAAATAGATGTGTAGGACTAACATTGGAAACAAGACCAGACTGGATAACAGAAGATGAAATTAGAAAAATGCGTAAATATGGATGTACCAGAGTAGAAATAGGAGCTCAAAGCCTATACGACTCTGTGCATAAACTTTGTAACAGAGGCCACAGCGTTAAAGAAATAGCTGAAGCCACAAGGTTACTTAGAAATGCTGGGCTAAAGGTTGTATATCATATGATGTTAAATTTACCTGGGTCTAATCCTAAAAAAGATGTAGAGATGTTTAAAACTTTGTTTAGTGATCCTAGATTTTGCCCAGACCAAATAAAAATATACCCATGTGTTTTGACCAAAGATGCAGAACTAGTTAAGTGGCATAAATCTGGAAAATGGACTGCATATACTGAGCAAGAGTTGATAGATACTATTATCGCAGTAAAAAAATTCGTACCAGAATATTGCAGAGTAATAAGAGTTATTAGAGATATTCCTAGTGATGATATTTTAGCTGGATCTAAAACTTCTAACCTTCGCCAGCTACTTCAAAATAAAGGAATGAAATGTAAGTGCATACGATGTAGAGAAATAAGGACAAATAAACCTAAAAAAATAGAACTTGTGAAAAGGGAATACAAAACAATTGGTGGAAAAGAAGTATTTTTATCTTATGAAGATTCTGTACAAGATAAACTAATAGCATTGTTAAGACTTAGGCTAACTGATTCCGAAGAGAAGATGATATTCCCTGCATTAAAAAACTCTGCGGTAGTTCGTGAATTACATGTTTACGGCTTACATACGCCAGTTGGTACAAAAGGAAAACGCACACAACATAAAGGTTTAGGCAAAAAACTTTTGTTGGAAGCAGAAAAAATTGCAAAGAAAGAAGGTTACGCAAAAATTGCTGTTATTTCTGGAGTAGGTGTAAAAGACTACTACAGAAAACTTGGATATAAGATGAAGGATGGATATATGGTGAAAGAAGTTTAGGATCAATATATTTTCTATTGTTTGTGTGATTCTTCGCGCCTATTTTTCTTAGACTTCTGACATTCTTTTACAAAATCTAATGCAGATTCTAACCAAGCAAACCTTTGCTCTGGCGAACCGTTTTTACAGCTTTGCAGATATTGCCGATCAAACGTGTATTTTCTAATAGAATTCATAGACCTTTCAATTCTAGCAGAGCAGCTACATCTTGCGCATCTTTTTCTCTATCAGAATTTGACTTCATTGTTATTAAATCATCAATAGATATAACAGGCACTTTCATGTCCCACACATCAATCTCCATTTGATGCTCATAATATTTTTCAAACGCAAGTGATTCCCCAACAATAACATCTACACTAAATTCTGGTTCTGATGGATTTATAAAAGAATATGCAAGAAGACCCTTTTCATCAATCCATTCTTTCACTTGTTTTTCATCTCCTAATT
Organism: Candidatus Peregrinibacteria bacterium; assembly: GCA_030638845.1. Lineage (GTDB taxonomy): Bacteria > Patescibacteriota > Gracilibacteria > Peribacterales > Peribacteraceae > JABGQH01. The sequence goes on from DAOWDW010000105.1 coordinate 2,803, forward strand.
CTTCTATGGAAACTGGTAAACGTTGCTGATATCCAAGCTCTTCCATAATAGCCGCCATTTTCTTTAGATTTTCTTCATTTAACGCAAGAAGAATATCTATATCGCCTGTAAATCGTGGGTATCCATGTAAATTTACAGCTACTCCTCCTACTATAAGATACTGCAATTTCTTTTCACAAAACGTACCAAGTAAAGATTGATAACTCGCCATGTTGAATATTGTACGCTATCAATTCCAATCATAGAAGTTCTATTCACGATGATTCTTACTAAAGTGAAGCAAATTATTTCACCGAAGAACCCGCAAATCTGTCTGCAACACCTTAGGATTTGTGTCTGGTCGCGTAGCAGGACTATCTTCTCTGGCAAAGAAGAGTAGTCTATTTTCTTTTATATCATTTGTTTAGATTCATTTATTTAAGCATTATAGAAGTTTTTCGTTGTTTTAGGTAATCCCCCATTTATATTTCTTTAGAAAAATTGCTACACATATCTAATTAGTTTTCCTATACTCTAAAGCGCAATGCAAGATTGCAACTGTTCTTTTATGCATATCGGTTCTCGGTAGCTTTAGCCTTCGCTCTTTCAGAGCTATGGTCAACAGGCAATGGTAGAGCATTCGGCTCTAAATCTTTCACATCATGTTCCTCGGTAGCTCAATGGTAGAGCATCTCGCTGTTAACGAGAGGGTTGTTGGTTCGAGTCCAACCCGAGGAGCCAATCTTCATTTCTATTGCAAAGTAGTATGCCTGCAAAGGGAGTTTTTAGCTGTGGTGGTAGCTTTTCGCCATTTACAATAGCATTCGCAAGTACGAAACGTAGCAATTGGTTCTTTTGAGCAAGTTGCGAACAAACGAATAAGTCTTTCGCCTTGTTTGCTATTTCTAGTAGCGAAGAACACGATACCAAGAAGGCTCCATCTACCTTGCTATGCCCCTGTAATTCTTCCAATAATTCAGCTTCTTTCCGCTTACAATCCACAATCATTTTGTCGTACATATCGTGGGTAATTCTCTAAGGATTTAGAAAAAGTTTCCGAGTCGAAAAACAATGAAAGTGCTAGTTGAAGATTGCCAAAGGCTTCATATAAGTGATGTTAAAGGTGCAATACCGAAAGATGCTGAATATGCTGATATTTGCATTAATGAGAATCAAAAATTGCACCTTATTGCTAAAGAGTCGAATCTTGGAATAGGAAAAAGGTATTATTTTCTTTGTCCGTACTGCCTTAAGCCATATGAAAATTTATATAAAAAGGATTTTGGTGGATATGAGTGCAGGAAATGTTTGGATCTTATATATAATACTTGTATAGACAAAATGTAGAATTAAGTGATAGATTTACGATGTATGGAATAAATTCTTCTTTTTGGGATATTTGTTTTTCTTATCATCAAATATTCAAAATTCCATAATCACATGGATTTGCACCGTCATAGTCACCTGTATCCATAATACGAAAAAAGAAACAATCAATCTCCCAGTATAACGGACGCATGAAGAAAAGAATTGTTAGGCATACAATAGCCAGAAGCACTATTTTTATAATTTTCTTAATTTTCATAAAAGAGTTAGACAATACCTACACACAAGTTATAGTATTTTAGCGTGAAAAGAAAAGTATTCTTTATCGGGCTCTTATTCTTGGTTGGCTGTTCAGGTGGCAACTATAATAGCAATATATACGAGGAAAGTGGCTATATTGGAAATCCATACTCAGATGGCACTGGTCATTTCGCTGGATATGAGTGGGCAGAGCGGACAGGTGGAAGTTGTAATGGAAATTCAACATCTTTCAACGAAGGATGTGAGGAGTTTTATAGTCAAATTCGTAACAGATAATCATGCAGATAGATAAAAAGAAGCTTAATTCAATGGCATGGTACAGACTAGCAAAAGTTGTTTACTTCATTGTAATCACTCTTGCAGTTCTTTTCTCAATTTTAATTGGCACCTCTGAATTTTCAGTGGGTACAGGTTTATTTGTTTTCGTCATTGTTGTTGCGGAAGTATTGAGGCAGATTTTTTTCTACATATTTACTGGGGAATTCCTCAACAAGAAATACAGACAGAGACTTATAAAGAGTTTAAAAGTAGGTGGTTCTATTTTGGCAATTGTGTTAGCAATCTTCTTTGCTACAAAGATCGTCGGTACAGTAAGAGCATCAATGTGTGAATCTAAACTGGGTTCACTTGGCACATTTGAAGAAGGTGTGTGTGACTGCATCTACGGATACACGCTAGAAAATGATGTGTGTATTAGTAATGATGAAATTTGCCAAAGGACTTTAGGCGAATATGCAGTCTCAGTTTATGGAAAGTGTAATTGTAAGGATGGTTATTCAGTAATTGGTGGAACTTGTGTTGAAACAGACGACATATGTACAGAACAATTTGGAAATGCAGAGGGAGTGTTCGGCGAAGATAAATGTGTATGCAAATTTGGGTATGAATGGAATGATGCAAAAGATTACTGTGTAAAAATTTATGTACCGCCTCCACCTCCACCTCCACCAAAAGAAAAATGCTCTGAACACAATGGTAAAGCTAAATACAATGCAATGAGTGATAAATGTGACTGTACTTTCGATTACGTGAAAATAGACGGGATTTGTCAAAAACCACCATATTGTGGTGAGCACGGGCGTTTTGATGAAGGAAAAATAAAATGTGTTTGTGAATATGGTTACAAAGAAGTCAATGCTGAATGTGTTTTAGGAAATTGTACTGCAAACAGTTCATATAACCCCGAGACTAATAAGTGTGAATGCTGGGATGGGTACCTTGTAAGGAATGGGCAATGCAAATCTGCTATATCTCTCTGTGGCTCCACTGGTAAATACAATACTGTCACTCAAGACTGTATTGAATGTGGCTTTGGATATGAACTTAAAGGAAGAGATTGCGTATATAAAAGCTTCTTCGATTACTAATTAATTACTTCTTTCTGACTATTAAAAAATAATCTTGTGACTACAGTTCATAAATGAAGAGTTCTCATAATAAGTTGATTTTAATAAGCTAAAGACATTGTATGGTTCCGAAAACACCCAGTCTGTGGAGCCAACCCAGATTGTATAACCCAGAATTGATTTATAGTTCTTCTTTTTATAGAGAGCTTTCCCGAGTTAGAACCTTTCTATTTTTTATGATTAATATGTAGACTAACTCTGTGATTCGTCAATTTTTACCATCAGATAAGCAGACAATCCTCGATTTCGCTTATCAACGTGAAAAAGAAAACATGTTTGTGATAGGAAGCTTCACAGCGTATCCAAAACCTTTCTCGCAAAATGTGTATCTCGGTTGTTACAAAGATAGTGAACTTATTGGCATTGGTACGCATTTTGAAAAGAGATTTGGTAGCCTTGTTATCAATAGCCAAAGCAATGAATCTATTAATGAAATTGTTGATGGATTTATCTCACGCGATGCAAAAGTGGAATGGGTGCCAGCTTTCAAACAATATGCTGTACCAATAATTGAACGTTTGCGTTTCCATGGAATTAAACCAAAGAAAATAAGCGAAGAAACAGTTTTTCTTCTTACCCATGAAACATTTGAAGACTACTCCACTGGCGAAACAGCAATGGCTACCAAAAAAGATATTGAAGAAATAATAAAATTGAATAGAGCTGTAGAGTCAGAGAAGATTGATGCACCCATTACTAACAGAGAACGCAAGCAAGTAATAATCGGTCACGAATGGTTACTTCGTAAGGATGGAAAGATTGTATCAAAAGCAAATATCCACGGTGTGTCGAAGAGCTACATACAAATTGGTGGAGTTGCGACTCATCCCGACCATCAAGGAAAAGGTTACGCCAAACAAACAGTCAGTGCCGTTTGCAATCATTGGCTAGAGCATGAAAAGGAAGTAATTCTCTTTACCAATAACGATAATGAGGCAGCTAACAAAGTTTATAATACACTAGGCTTTAAGCCTATTGATGAATACATCATTGCTGAATACTAGCTCACAAACTTAACTCAAAGCACGTCTGCACCATAACACTCTCGTGCATTTTGTTATAAATTCGATATGTTAATTTCAAACCTTAAGCGCTATGCAACAGCAAAAACGCGTTTTCGAGCTGTTGCCACGTTTCCTTAATTTCAGTTCTCGCCTCGTACAGTCCAAAGAACCAACCTTAGCTTATTTAAGCCAAATTCATGTTTTAATAGTGTCGAGTTTAGATTTGCTCATATTTTCTTCAATAGAAGCATTCGACCGTCCTCAACAATTTCTTTTGGAAACATTTCTACAAAACACCAGTTATTCTTTACGAGGTAGGAAAGCATCTCTCTGCGATTATTTCGTGTAACGACTTTTACCATCGAATACTCCTTTTGTTTTGCTACCTGTTCAAATGTATCCATCATCTTTGAATTAACACCATTTCTTCTATAATTCGGAATAACACCTGCGCGCCAGCAATACCAAGAACCATCTCCATATTTGTCATAAGCAATTAAAAATCCCACAGGTTTTTCATCTAAGTAACCCACAAATGCAACAGGGTCTTTGTCTTCAATTCTTTCATTGTATTCAGTAACAATATGAGGTTTTGATTCGTCAAATTCTGGAACTTGATTCACAACATTAAGAGATTTTTCAATTGATACCTGTGATACGCATACCTCTGACATAGTGATACTGTATAGCAATCTTAATATGTTTCAAAAGTACCTCTACTCTCTCGCACTCTGAAACATCCATTAGAAGCGTTTTAATACTGTCGGTATCTGAGAGCCAATCTTCATTTCTATTGCAAAGTAGTATGCCTGCAAAGGGAGTTTTTAGCTGTGGTAGTAGCTTTTCGCCATTTACAATAGCATTCGCAAGTACGAAACGTAGCAATTGGTTCTTTTGAGCTGCTTGCGAACCTTCAAATAACTCTTTTGCTCTGTTTGCTAGCTCTAATACATAAGAACTTGAAATCAGAAAGGCTTCATCCGCCTTACTATGCCCCTGTAATTCTTCCAATAATTCAGCTTCTTTCCGCTTACAATCCACAATCATTTTGTCGTACATATCATGGGTAATTCTCATTACAGCTTTAGGAAAACGGATGATTATTCTACGCCATTTCACAAATTTTGATAACTACCAACGAAGAAATTTCCATAGTTCCATTTCAAAGGCTTTTGCTAGTTTTTCCAAAGTAATTATTGTTGCATTTTTCTTGGGTATCCTAGATTCTAGTATTTGAATGTAATAAAGGCTTAAACCTGCCTTTTGTGCCAGTTTTTCTTGCGTAAGTGTATGTTTAGCACGTAATTGACGTATGCGTTCAGCTAGCCGAAGACGAATATCCTCATTTTTCAACCGTTAAATTGTGATCTATTTTGTAAATTTAGTTTACAAACCAAGGTTGGTAATCTAAATTAGTGTTTGTTATTCTATACTTCAAATTGCTAATATAGGATGGAGTTGCATAATTTCTTATGAAAATAACAATTATAGAAATTTATTCTACTTTCCTGATAAATATATGAAAAATAAGAAATGCCAATATTGTGCAGAGGAAATAAAAGAAGAAGCAATTAAATGCAAACATTGTGGGACAGTCTTAATTGATGAAAAAGAAATATCTTCTAAAGAAGGTAATGAGGAACCTAAATCATTACATCATGTAAGTTTTATAAAGGGGGTAGGTTGCAGTTTTGCTTTTGGAATTGGTGCTTTTGTGCTGGGTGGAATTTTAACTATAACTGTAATAGGTAGCATAATTGGAATACCTATGCTTTTTATTGGAGTTGGTGCAATCTGTCTATCGCCAGTAATGTTTTTGATGTTAAGTGAAGGCTCATGCCCATATTGTAATAATCATGTTGTGATTATGGATGGCAAGAAAGTTGCAAAGTGCAAAGAATGTAAAAATCGCTTTTCTATTTGCGAAAAAATGCTACATCGCATTCCTAAATAAACTTATGCAAAATACAATAAAATGCCCTTTTTGTGCAGAAGAAATTAAAGAAGAAGCTATCAGATGTAAACATTGTCGTTCTGACTTGAGTGATTATCGAAAAAAAGAAGAAAATAATAAACAAATGGAAAAACAAAAACTCAAACAACAAGAATCTGATAAACGTATAAAGAAAATTCTTATATGGACTATTGTTATTTTGTTTGGGATTTTATTTTGGCACATAGTTTTCCCTGCTATTGCCATATGGTACATAGTCTATAAAACAGATATACCAAAAAAATATGCTCCAAAATGTAAACGACTATATAAAAAGCTCATAATTCAGTTGAAACAAAGATGGCGATGGGTATCAGCAGCACTTGTATTGCTATTAATTATTATCGGTATTCGCGCTCACTACGCGCCTTCTAAAGCAATTATTGAAATACAAGAAAGCTATGCCTTTTCAGGCACTACAGCTGAGGTGACAGGAAAAATTACAAATAATTGCCCATGTACATTGAAAGTAATGTTTAATGATGAAATATTAGAAATAGATGGAACTGGGAATTTCACTAAAACTATTGCCGTACCTTCCGACCAGAATGAAGTGAATGTTGCTATTGCCTTAGAAATAACAGGTAAAGGAATAAATAAAACGACTATCAGTCAAAACACTGCAAGTAAGCTAGTACGTACTAATACAACTCTTGAATCAGTAGATACACCAACAGAATGGAATAAAGGACAGATCACCCTGCGTTTTACTGTTATGCCTGACACCGCCTTGGAATTGAACGGGTTACCTGTTTCAGTGCAATGGGAACAGGCTATCGATGAAAAACTGCGTGTTGCTATTCTCAACGCAC
>DAOWDW010000081.1 GCA_030638845.1 Candidatus Peregrinibacteria bacterium
AATCATTCCATATGCTTCCTTCTTAACTTCTTCAAATATTCCTTCGAAATATTCATTTTTATCAGAAAACAGACGCCATAATTCTATTCGTACTCTTATTCTTGTGTATTTATCAATAGTATCATTTACCAGTTCTCCTCTTTCTTCCATTAGATTTGTATTTGGTTCTGGTAATCCTTTAACAGCTCTAGCTGCTAATGGATTTAGACCAATTTGACTGAATGATTGCACTACTTGATTACGAGTTTTCATGCATTCAGATTGAATTTGACACATTACTGTACTCCACTCTATTTCTGCCCAAGATATTTTAGTTGTTTTAGTTAATGAATTCATAATATTCTTGTCTCTTTTATTATTATACAATAAAACTGATAGTTTGACAATAAAAAGGAGTTGTTTTAGATTAAGCATTATCTTCTAAGAAAACAATACATTTTCTTTTGTGCATCCTGTCAAAATGTCTTTTAAAGACGTACAATGCTGTTCGTGATTTCTTCTATTACTATTCTTTATGCTTCAACAAGTGGACACACGGAGTACGTTGTGTCTGTTCTGTCTAATTTGCTACATAAGAAAGAATCTAACATTTCTATAGAAATGCTTAGGTGCGAGCAGGCAAAGCCAGAAGATCTAACAAGAAGTGATCTTCTTATACTTGCATCTGGGACATGGAATATTGGTGGTGTAGAGGGTCAGTTAAATCCATTGCTTCATACATTTTTATTAAAAGACTCAAAAAATATCAACTTAAAAGAAAAGCCTGTGTGCATAATTGCGCTTGGTGATGACAGATACTATTACACTTCCAGAGCTTCAGAACATCTTCGTAATTTCATTCAGTCTAATAATGGAGAAGTTTTTGGTTATCCTCTTACAATTATTAACGAGCCATATGGGCAAGAGGATAGAATTGAAAAGTGGGCAGACAAACTTATTTCACTTATAAAAGAATAATGAGTCGCAAATCAATCAAAATTACTGGCAGAAGCACTCTTCAACTCGCTACGCTCGCTCAGGGTGACTCTGTGCGTATGCTACTATCAATTCAATAATGTCTAGATCTTCACTTAAAATCACGGGGGCACAGGGTCAAGGAGTTAACTCCGTTGGTGAAATATGTGGTAAAGGTCTCAAAAGAACGGGGTACTGTGTATTTGGTTACAGGGAATATATGTCTTTAATAAGAGGTGGTCATTCTAGTTATCAAATTGATATTAGTTCCAATAAAATTGAAAGTTCTGAGAGCCGAGTAGATATATTGGTAAATTTTAATCATCATGGATTAAAAGATAATTTACGAGACGTAAAAGATGGAGGAATACTTATTCATCAAACTCCAATGTGGAAGTTTTCGGATGAAGATGCATCTTGGATAAATGAGCATGCTATTAATGTTATATATCTTCCAGTTGAAGAAATACTTAAAGAGCTAAATGCACCAATAATATTAGGAAACATATTAGTTACTGCAACACTTTGGAAGCTTCTTGGGCAAAGTGAAGATTCTTTAAAAGAAATGGTTAAAGAGCAATTTGGTCACAAGGGAGACAAGGTTATAGATATCAATTTCTCTTGTATTGAAAGAATAAATAAATTTATGGATGAAGTGGAAGGAGCAACTCCAATTTCTATGCCAGAAACAAATAACAAGTGGAAAGAATGTATGTTTTTAACAGGAAGTCAGGCAATAGGTCTTGGAATTATTCATTCTGGATGTCGAGTATTTGCTGGGTACCCTATGACTCCATCTTCCCCACTTCTTGCCTACATTGCAGATACACAAAATGAAACAGGTATTATTGTAAAACAGGCAGAAGATGAAATTACTGCTGTGCAAATGATGAGTGGGGCAATGCTTATGGGTACCCGTGCTATAACTACAACTTCTGGAGGAGGTTTTGATTTAATGACAGAAACAGTGTCTTTAAATGGAATACTAGAAAACCCTGCAGTTATAGTGTTAGCTCAGCGTCCGGGACCTTCCACTGGTCTTCCTACGTGGACAGCTCAAGGAGATTTACTACTTGCGGTTAATTCTGCGCATGGAGAATTTCCTAGATTAGTTATGTCTGTAAGTAATAGTCAAGATGCATTTGATCTTATGCCAGAGGCGTTTAATTTAGCAGAAGAATTTCAAATTCCAGTAATTGTATTAAATGATAAACATATTGCAGAGGGTTTATTTACTCAGGAATCGTATGACCAAAAGAAGGCAGAAATACGTCGTGGAAAGTTGGTCACAGATAAAAAAGAACTATCAATATTAAAAGCTGAAGATAGATACAATCACACAATTAAAGATGGTGTTAGCAAAAGGTGGTTACCAGGTACACAGGCTGTAACTTTTTGTAGCCAAGGGGACGAGCATAATGCAGATGGGTCTGTAGATGAATCTGCAAAAAATGCTACTGAGCAGATGGATAAGAGAATG
>DAOWDW010000113.1 GCA_030638845.1 Candidatus Peregrinibacteria bacterium
AAATAAATACTCAATTTGAGCTCCTCCGTGAATTGGTTCTTGTAGCTCATCTCCAAACCTCCATTCAAATCCTGTTATATCTTCTCCTGGAATAACAGTTTCGCTTGCATCAAATCTTACAGAAAGAGGAGCTACACCTTCTGCTGGATTCATTATAATAGAAACAAGAGAACTTGGAGGCAATACCTCTAATGTAAGTGGCAAACGTAAAACACTCCCCGAAGGATCTGTACCTACTAAAGTAATAGTATAAATTCCTGCTTTTTTATAAATTGCTTTCAAAGTAGTTTTATTAGATTCAACACTAGAAGCACTTGGCGCCTCCCAATAAAAATCTATAAGAGGCTGATTTGTTCTTGGGGTAATATCTACCTCAACAGGAACTTCACTTTTTAATTTTCTTCCTTGTACCTTTGGTGTTCCATCAAATTCTAAATCTGAAATATGTAATACATCTACTACTCTAACTGTCTTTCTAAGTTTAGCTACATCACCGCTTTCAGAATATACATCTGCAGATACGTAATAATTACCATTTTTTCTAAATGTATGACCAACTCTATCCCCGCTTGCCTCATTGCCTTCACCCAAACTCCATTCAATTTTTTCAACTGGTTCATTTGTTTCTATAGTAAATAGTACTCCAAATGGAGCAGGTCCTATTAAATTTTCTGGCTGAGTTATAATTTCAACTTCAAATGGGAGCGGAGATGGTTCTCGTATTTCAATTTCCCTCTGCATACTTATTTGCGTTTGATTTGAAAGAATAATTGTAGTTGATACTTTACTTATTCCAAGCCTTGTAAAGGTATGGTCTATTTCTGCTTCACTAGTTACTTCATCTACTTCTCCATCTCCATTAAAATCCCATTTCGCTTCTTGAAGCATAACTCCATCGGACAAAAGATGAGATATGCTGAATGTAACTGGCTCAAAAATTATTGGCTCGTATGGAATAACAGCAAATACAGATTCAGGAATAAGAAGTTGCTTATATAGAAATCTTTTAGAGTTATCATTTAGCTCCAATACTGCTTGAATAACGTATGCCCCTTTTTTATCGAAACGCGCTGTTACTTTTGGCTCTATGGTTTCATCATTAATATTTCCATCATTTTCAAAATCCCACTTAACTTTAACAATACTTAAATTCCTTGTTGCTAATATTTCCCCTGCCTTTTCTGCACTAAATGTAACGCTTAATGGAGCTCGTAAATTTTTTGTACTTTCTGGATGAATAACAATCAAGGAGAGTGATGGTTCTTTAGGAATTTGGATTGCAACAAATGCAGATAATGCAAGACCTGGAAGCAATACTCCAAATAATTTTCCAAGACTTATAACTTTAGAATACTGGGAAGCATCTGATTTTTGAATACGTAATAAAATAAATCCACCAAAAAGTAGTATAACTCCTGCAACTATAGAACTAGTCATTACGCCTACATCAATTAAAGACTCAAAATTTCCATCAGGATTTGGAAGTATAGATATAAGAAATATGCACCAAATAATATACAAAATATATGGAAGAAAGATTATAGTCATTACTATCACCTTCACATTCATAGAAGACTCTGAGCCACCTTCAGAAGATTTGAGAAACCCATCAACAGAGTTATTCATTGGCATAATTTAAGGAGTGTTATTCGGAGTCAAAGAATTTAAAACATCAGAATCAAAGCCATCAATAATATTTTCACCAGTAAGTGATTCAAGTAAAGATGCAGGATTGAATACTTTCGCATCTTCAGGAGGTGAAATTGGTTCTACATTACCCCAATTAGAAAATGTTACATTTATATTTGCTTGCATATCATCTTCACCTGTGTTTTCTTTAGAAGAAATATTCCAAACAATTTTCTTTGTAATAAAAGTTTTTGCATCTATCCATAGTTCTCCGGTTGCGACTATGTCATTTAATTTTTCTTGTTCTTTTTCTTTATTAAAAGGCATTTCTTTGACTTGAGATATCTCCTCTAAGAAATCAATTAATTTATCTGTATCTATAACTACACTGTAATGATAGTTATAAGACCCATCTATAAGGGTTATTGGATATTCTTTTTCTATACGTACTACTTGTGCTTGTGCATTTAATAACTTTGGGTCTGGAGTTATATTCCCTTGCTTACTAGAAATAGTAGAACCCAAAGACCACCATTTCCCAACAAGTATATTTATAAGTTCAGCTGGTAAAAAATCATTAGATCCACCATTAGAATTAAAAGAATTTAACAAAAAATATACTTCATCTGGTCCTAAAACAATAATTTCAGCATCAACAATGAAATTGTTTTTAACATTGTTTAAATCCATAGCAATATCTGCATTTATATTTAATGCCATTTGTTCTCCTTCTGAATCACTTCTACCTTCAACAATAAAATTTCCATCTATTTCTTTGCCTATTTTATTTGTCTTAAAATTTGCGTTTGCATTAAATTCAAATGAATTTAAGCTTAAACTTGCTGTTGCAGCATTTTGCATAACTACATCCGATGGAAGTATTTCTCCAGTAAATTCCTGTGCTGGAGTACAAGAAACAATAACAAGACATGCCAATGAAACAAACGATAGCTTTTTCATAATGAAAGGATGTGAATAGTTTGCCATGAGTTGAGTGGAAGGTACAGGGTGATTAGTGTATTGGTATATTGGTGTATTGGTGTATTGGTGATTAGTGTATAATGTTCTATATAAAAAATAACTAATACTAGTAACCAGTAACTAATACTCTAATTACTACCTTCTCTTCCTCCTGCCACTTCCCTTCCCTTTTCCTAAAGAAGAACTATACATTCTAAAAACTAGGTAATCTGATAACACTCCTGCAATTAAAAAAGGAGGAATAGCTAACCAAAGTCCATATTTTTCTAAAAGTAATACTCCAGTTACAGGACCAATAATAGTACCAGCTAAAGAATATTTTGAAGAAGTTGTATGAATTAAAATAGTTCCAAAAAGCCAAGACAAAGCAAAAATAGAAACCATTGCATATAAAATAACTGTATAAGTGGAGACGCCCATTTTTTCTGGTTCTGCATATCTTTCTTCTGCAAACTGACCAGAGAGATGCTTTAATACACTTTCAATTCCATCTATAACTGCTGTGCCATATTTTCCTTCTCTTATACTTGGAAGCATGTCTCTATCTACTATTCCAAGAGAAACCATAGGTGGAATTTCTTCTATAAAAGAAATTCCCGGTTCTATATGGGCAATTTGGTCTTTATAAGAAAAAAGTAATAATACATGCTCGGAAGGTAAATTCCATTCACGCTGAACTTGACGAGCAATTTCTTGAATGTCTTTTCTTCCTATCATTTCTAAAAATAAAACAACTATAAAATTACCAGAGTCATCCTTTATTCCTCTTAAAGCATTTTCTATAAGCTCTTCTTGTTCCATAGAAACAAGATCTGCAGCATCTGTAAAAAAACCATCATTTGGAGGCAGTGCTATGTCTGCGCAAACAGAGATGGGAAGAATTGCCAGAAATAATAATAAGTAAATTTTCTTCATTCCTGTGATTCAGTTTAGAGAAAGTAATGAATAAAACAATAAAGCGATTAAACAATGAAGAAATAAAATCTGTGTAATCCCCTTAATCTGTAGTTAAGACTTGCATTATTAATTAACTATTCTGTACTCTTCGTTTAGTTTAACTTCTGTTCTTTCTCAATCAGTCTCGGTAAAGGAACCGTGAGCATTGTCTAAACCAAATGAGGTAGGAAAGGCAAGGAGCTGAGGAAAGAACCTTCTCAAGAAGAAAGTTAAGGTGAAGCTATGCGAAAGAAATGGATGTTGGGACCGTTAATTTTCATGATGGCCGTCTTACTGACTGCCGTGATGAAC
>DAOWDW010000112.1 GCA_030638845.1 Candidatus Peregrinibacteria bacterium
AACACTACCTTCATGCAGAAGATAGCGAAAACTCAAATATTTTTGGTGAAACAAGTATAAAAGTAGGAAGTGGATCATCAGGAGAACATGAAATAAAAATGATTAAAATTGATAGTCCAAAAGATAAAGAACTTATAAATAACCCTGTAGTTATAATAGAAGGAACTTCAGAACCATTTGTAAATCTATACGTAACTGGGGGGAAAGAAAGATTTACGGGAGATACAGATATAAACGGTGACTTCTCTTTAAAAGTAGAACTAGATAGTACTTTGGTAGACCACACAATTAGAGTGCAGGATGATTCTGGATATTTAGATTCTGGAAACATTCAATTAAAACTAGACATGCAACCACCAGAAATTGGGGAAATAAATTTCCTTCCAGAAAACCCAGAAGAAGATACAGATGTACTTTTAGTTGCAAAAATTCTTTCCGATGATATTTCAGATATATATTTAGAATTGCAAGATGAAACTTTTAATTTAGAACAAGTTTCAGATCAACCAGAAAAATACCAAACTCTACTTAAAGTACCTTCGGCAGGTATAAATGAAGCAATAATTCATGCAATAGACAATGCAGGAAACGAAAGCACTAAGAGCATTACACTAATATCTAAATTACGAGGTCTTCCAAGGGTAACAGGAGTAACTGCAAATACCGAAGATAATACTGTTACCTTGCAATGGAAAGCTATTACAGATGAGGTCATAGAAGCCTACAGAATATATGTTGGAGAATCTCCAGAAGAATACATATTTAGCTTAGACACAAACTATGCAACAACTGCCGCACAAGTTGCAGGACTTAAGCCAGGTACACAGTACTATTTCACAGTTACAGCTATTCAGGGAGATAGAGAAAGTACTGAAAAAAGTGAGGTAATAAAGGCAACTATTCAGGGACTAAGACTGGAAGTAGGAGGAGGGAAAAATTCACTAGTTCTCGACTGGTCAAATATGAGTTCTTCTACTCCTCTATCATCATTTATTCTTGAATATGGGGTAGAACCAAATACCTTTACAGAAAAAAGAGTTTTAAGTGGTGAAGCAAGACACACCATAATTCGAGATTTATTAAATGGAGTAACTTACTTCATAAAAATATCACCTGTAAGTGTTGGCGGAACAATAATAGAAGAAATGATTGCAAAAGGAGAAGGTGCTCCGGTTACAACCGCAGCAGGATTTGAACCCACCAATGCAGACTCTGTTCCATTTGAAATAGGTTACACGCAACAGGGTAATGTAACTCCGCCTCCAAATTTACACCAAGCAGCACCAACTACAACTTCTACAGGACTCCCTAATTTTGTAATTTGGATATTGATTTTTGTTAGTGGAATTTTATTTGTAATTTGGAGGAAGAGAAGAAAAAATACTACAGAGGCACTAGCATTTTTACAAGCTATGGACTCACGCTACAGACAATAAACATGAACAAACGCACTGTTTCCATTGGTGGCGCAACTTACGACATTTTTATAGAATTTAATTCAGATACTCTTAAGCGACATGAAAACAATGGAAACTTTTGTTTAAAGCCTGGAGAAAAAATAAAAACAGAAAATGTAACTGAATCTTGTGGAGGAGGAGCATCTAATACATCTGTAGGACTAGCTCGCCTTGGATGTAATGCAATGTTTAATGGTGTAGTTGGTAACGACCAATGGGGAGAAATACTTCTTAAAAACTTTAAAAAAGAAGGAGTAGATACAAGTGCAATTACTGTTGTAGAAAATGAAGTATCTAGTTTTTCCATTATTCTTGTACAAGCAAATGGAGAACGAATAATAATATACGACCCAGGTACAAACGCTCATCTACACGATTCTAACTTTGCAAAAGAATCAATCTGCTCTGCAGATTGGATATATCTAAATCATATTCAAAAGCGAAGTTGTGTTATTGAAAATGATATTGTAGATATTCTCTGTAAGAATACATCCACAAATCTAACTTGGAATCCTGGAGGATGCCAAATAGATGAAGGATACAAATCTAAACACAATGAAATACTTCTAAATAAAACAACACTACTCCAGTTAAACGAGCAAGAAGCTATAAAATTTACAGAAGAAGCCACTGCAGAAGATGCAATACGTGCTCTATTAAAAAGCGGAGCTACAAACATTTGTATTACAAATGGTGGCAAAGGAAGTATAGGTAGTGATGGAACAAATATATACAAATGTCCCGCATTACAAATAGATAAAATATGTGACACAACAGGCGCTGGAGATGCATTTGGTACAGGCGCTACGTGGGCACTTATTAACGACAAGGACTTGCCTACAGCACTAAAAGCTGGTAGCATAAATGCAGCCAATGTGGTCCGAAAAATTGGTGCACAAGGTGGTCTACTTACAGAAACCAATATGGAATCCAAACTTAAAGAAGTATCACTTAATGTTGAATCGCAAACACTTTAAATTTCAAATTTTCCTTTAATATTATGTCCGACGAAAAACTAATACAAATTCAAGAGCTTATAGAATCAGCAGAATCTTCTCTCAAAACTGCTCATTCACTATTACGCAATATGACTGGGGTAAGCGACTCAGGACAAGAAAAACACATAGCTAAAGCAGGAAATATGGAGAAAAGTGAAGTAGAAGTAGACGGGAAAATAATTGAAGGAATATTCGACGGACAAAACATGATAGATAGTGACAGACAAAACTATCCAGTACCTGCAAACTATGCAAGTAAGAGTAAATTAGTAGAAGGAGATGGAATGAAACTTACAATTACAGATGAAGGAAAATTTATTTATAAACAAATATCTCCTATAGAAAGACGCACAGCAGTTGGAACACTTATACAAGAAGACGGACAATACAAAGTACTATGTGAAGGAAAAACATATAGAGTTCTTCTTGCATCTGTAACTTTTTACAGAGCAGAAGTAGGAGACCAAGTAACTATTTTATTACCAGAGGATGATGAGGCACAGTGGGGAGCAGTAGAAGCTGTACTACCAAAGCATCTTGCAGAAGCAGTTGCTGCAAAAACAATTACAAAATCTGTTAAAGGAGAAGACGGGGAGCTTAGTCCGGAAATGGATGAGGAATAGTTATTGGTTACTGGTTACTGGTTATTGGTTACTGGTTATTAGTGTATTAGTATGTAGATTATTATATTCGTTAGGCAGTGACTATATTCTAATTACTAGTAACTAATATTCTATTTAAACAGTGACCAATATTCCAATATACCAGTATACCAATATTCCAAGTTAACCAATAACCAATACACTAATCACTATTTCACTGATATACTTTTCTTCGATGAAAATTCCCTCTCGCATTCTCTTACCAATTCTTTTTGCTTTGCTCTGCACTGTAGTGCTTGGAATATTTCTTTGGTGGCAACTTACTGAATCTACACTTCTATTTAAAAATGCCCTAAGTAAACCACTCAGCTCTGCTGAAGATTCTCCATTTGCTATAGATGAAATATCAACAACTATAGATCCAAAAGACAAATCTCTATTTTATTTAAGACAAGGAGACCTATTTGCAATTAGAAGCGATTGGCAAGAAGCAGAAGAGCAATATTTACTTTCTTTAGAAGCAGGAGGAGGACTACCCGCCCTAAGAAAACTTGCACAAGTGCAATTACAACGCAGAAATATTGCTGGAGTTAGAGATACTATAAAAAAACTTAAAAAGGCTGGAGCACGCGCAGAAGATATACTTTTACTAGAAAGCATAGTAATGCTTAGACAAGGAGAACTAGTACAGGCAAATGCCTTACTTGAGCTTTCAGAAGATTCTCCTCAAAAGAATTATGGAATTGCCCTTCTTTCAATCATAGAAGGAAATCATGAGGTAGCTAAGGAGAAATTGGATCTTGTTGTAAATGGATGGGAACCAGTACTAAGAGCAAACGCAAGAACACTACTTTCTGCATACCAAGAATTTAGTTTATTCCCAGAAAGTACAAATATTCATTTAATAACTCTTCTTTCACGAAGTCTTGCCCAAGTAAATGAATGCGAACTAGCACTTCCATTACTTGTTCAAGTTACACAACTAAAAAATAACTACAGAGATGCATGGATAGTACAAGGATACTGTGAATTGGTTACCGAAAGACCAGAGCAGTCACTCGCCTCTTTAGAACAAGCTTATACAATAGATCCAAGGAAGTCGGAAATTCAATACTTTCTAGGAAGAGCATATGCAGATATGAATGAACACCAAAATGCAATTCGGTTTTATAATTATGCACTTGTAAATGGTTTTCTTCCAGCGTCCGAAGTTAGATTGCACATTGCAGATTCTGCAACAAAACTTGGAAATAAAATACAGGCACTTCAACAATACGAAATTTTAATTAAAGACTCAGACTCTACACTAGAAACATTCTATAACGCAATTGCTCTATATTTAGATGAAGGATTAAAAGAAAAAGCTTATAATGCCAGCATATCTGCCAATGAAAAGTATCCAGAAAATGCAGCAGCTCAAGAACTCCTAGGCTGGGCAGCTATGGAGGCAGGTCATTTTGAAGAAGCACGAGAAGCTTTAAATAAAGCATTGGAAATAAGCCCATTCCTAAAAAGTGTAGAAGAAAAACTTAAAAAGCTTGAAGAAATAGAAGAAAATAACAAAAAAGATCAGAATTAACCTCTGACCTTTTTTGTGTTTGTTTTTGGCCTGCTTCTACGACTATCAACCATTAACTAAAAGTATACAGCTGAGCCGGTTTTGTTGAAGTTGGCTTAAGGGGAGGAGCCCTTGAATCTCTACCTTGTTTTGGTCTCTTGTTTTTCCTCGTGACCTGTCGAGGTTCCCGTGACACTCCGGAAGACACTGCAATCGCAATGCCGAAGATGGGAATAAGTGTGCATGCTATTAAGCGACCTCTCATTAATAGCACGACATCACAGAGTAGAGAGAAGTGTAGTTACCTTTCATATCCACACTTCTCCCGACTTATTTTTACTTTTATTTAAATGAACAAATCTAGATATTGTAGCAAATCTAAGCGGAAAACTCAAGACGAAATTGGTGTATTGGTTATTAGTTATTGGTGATTGGTAATCCATATTATGATTATCATTAAATAGTAACCAATATTCCAGTACACCAGTATTCCAAGTTAAACAGTGACTAATAACTAGTAACTAGTATTCTAATAACTAGTAACTAAACCTTACTGTTACACTTCTCATATCATGCTAATACGCCGAAGCATTATAGTAATCCTCTCACTCATTGGAGCCACTCTCTTATTTGCATGTATTATTTTCATAACTGGTACTATTACCCTATTCTCTCGAAGTCCTGCAGACTTTTTACCTCAAGAGGAAACAATTGCACTACTAAATAATGTTACACAGAAAGAAATAAATGAAATAATGAAATTTATTCCAAGTCTGCCGAAAGACTATTCAATAGAAGAAGAAAAAATAGTAGCCATTTTAAGAAATAAACTAAATAAAGTTGAAACTATAGAATTTGCATGGAAAGGATTTAAAGCACCTAAGGGAAAATATTGGCCATACGTAGTTACTTCTACTTCGATAAATTTAGAAGAAATACTTACAACAAGAATAAATTCACTAGCAAAACTACCTGCATATAGAGAATTTGCTCGCAAGAAAAATATTAAACAACCATGGGTATATGCACAAAAAAATTCTATTTCCCAAAGTGGCACACTTACTCAAAATTTCTTAAAAAACATAATATTTCAAGACGCAGAATATATAGCAATATTTAAAAATGATTTAAGTCAGTGGGCAATAGAAACATTTGGAAATAGCCAAACATCCCATAAAAACATACAAAAAGCTTACAAAGCTAAAAAAGAAAATATTATATCTTTATCTATATTCAATCCTTCTGAATTATTTCAGAAGGCAAAAGCAGAACTTATTACAGACAAAGAAACTTTTCTATCTTCTGTAATCCGTACAAAAATAAATAAAATATTTGGACCAATCATAAGCTTTAATTTTGATATTCTTCCTCTATTTGAAAAAAATACTATTTTGAATATAGAGACTACAGCTTCTGGAAAAACTATATTTGTTGTTTCTGGAGAAATGGATAATATTGAAA
>DAOWDW010000095.1 GCA_030638845.1 Candidatus Peregrinibacteria bacterium
AATATCATCTGTATTCCACGCATATGTAAGTCCATCAGCAATCGCTGGGGATTTAGAATTTAAAATGACGGTACAGTAAAACATAGGTAGTTATAGTAGATACTCTTTGACATTTAAAATCTAGTTAATCCCTCTAGGTCTAATTCCCCTAGGCTTGCCTAGTTTCCTTATATTTATTGTATACCGCATAAATAAAATGCTTCTATGCACCTTCTCCTCCCGCCCCACTTCGCCAAGGCTACGAGAGGGCAGGCCGGGAGGGGAAGTAGTCTATATATTGTCTTTTGATGATTGATGTTGATTATTTCTGATAATTTTCTCCGACTAATTTTCTACTGACCCATATGGAATTTGAATATTGGTAGTGATGCCCCACTACGCACTACGAGGGATCTTATGCAATTATTGAATCCTTTAAATATTGATACTGTATTAGATTTTGGTCGGGGTGAGAGGACTCGAACCTCCGACCCCACGCTCCCAAAGCGCGTACTCTAGCCAACTGAGCTACACCCCGACAAATATAATTATATACAATAATCCATAAAAAAAATATCAAAAAAATAATTAATATTGAAACCACTACAAAGGATGATATTTGTTGCACAATTATTCAATATGTCTAATACTACTTTCATGAACAAATCAACACCCATTATATTAATTAACCTTTTGCTAACTGCCTGTACAGCTTCAACTACTGCAGATACAACCAGTGCCAATGCTTGGGATGAACTTCGTTGCGCAGAGGAAAGTGGTCTTCTTATAGAAGGAGAACCTTTGAAGTGCAGAATATCTAAAGAAGAAAATGGTGAAATAATTGTTTTAGAACATATAATTGGGGAAACAGAGCCAGAAGTAAAACAAGAGTTTAGTCCAAAACTTTCTAAATTTTTGCAGAATTCAAATATCTCCTTTGAAAATATTTGGGTAATAGAAAATCCAGTAATTGGGAATGAAGGAGCTGTAGTCTTAAAAGATAATGAGTATGTACAGCTTTATATGTTTACTTCCGAAGAAGAAGCAAGAATAATACATCAAATTTTAGGTGATAAAACAAATTTACCAAATAATGTACAAATTGATTGGGGTGAAAATGCGGTATTTTTCCATCTTGGTGAAATAATTGCTGTTTACCAAGGAGAAAATGAAGATCTTTTTATGAAAGATAAGTAGAAGGGGTGAACGATCGTGTATACTAAAAACATGGAACTTACTACTCCTATCAGCAAAGTGCTAAGAACAAGGCAGGAGTATATAGATGTGTTAAAAGAGCTAAATATTGAAACGGTAGAAGACTTAATAATGTATTTACCAAAAGCATATGAAGATCTTTCACGTATGCAAACTCTTGCTACAGCAAATATAAATGAAAAATGTACCATTCGCGGAATAATAGATGACTTAAAACTAGTTAGAACAAGAAGTAGAAAACAACTAGTTCAAGGCAAATTTGCAGATTCCGATGGAAACATAGCAAAAGTTGTATGGTTTAATCAGCCTCATATTATGAGAATGATTTCATCTGGAGATGAAATTGTATTAACTGGAAAATTAATTGAAAAAGGATATTCACTTGAATTTCAAAGTCCACAGTTTGAATCTACGCAAACTGATGAATTAATTCACACAGGAAAACTAGTACCTATATATTCTCAACATGAAATTATAACTACAAAGTGGATGCGAGAAAAAATGATATCTCTAAGAGATGCGATAAATAAAATACCAGAAACACTTCCTAAAGAAGTTTTAATTAATGAGGAATTACTAAGTAGGTCAAAATCAATTTACGCACTACACTTTCCAGAAGATGGTGAACAATTAAAAAAAGCAAAAAAGAGAATGGCATTTGAAGAGATGTTTAATATTCAATTAGAGGCCTTAAAACGTAAAAAAGAATGGAGAGGCGAGCGAAGAGAGAATTTACAAATTCCAATGGATATAGAATTAATAAAATCATTTTTTGCATCTTTAAAATTTACTCCAACTGGAAGCCAGAAAATAGCAATATACGAAATATTAAAAGATATGGAGTCTGGAAAAGCAATGTCTAGACTTCTAGAAGGAGATGTAGGATCTGGCAAAACGCTAGTAGCTACAGCTGTAATGGCAAATGTTATAAAACACGGAGGGCAGTGTGCATTTATGGTACCTACAGAAGTACTTGCGTCTCAACATACAGAAAATATTGCAAAAACCCTTATTGCTTTTCAAAAGTATTTAGAGAAGCAAGAAGACCAAGATAAAATGCATTTGCCACTTGTTGCATTTCTTACTGGTTCTGTAACTAAAAAACAAAGTGAATCTATTAAAAATGACCTAAAAAATGGAAAGATTGATTTAATAATAGGTACTCATGCACTTATAGAAGATAGTGTAATATTTAAAAATCTAAAATTAGTAATAGTAGATGAACAACATAGATTTGGAGTTGCACAACGAGAAAAATTGAAAGAAAAAGGAAATCCGCATTTTCTTTCAATGACTGCAACTCCAATTCCAAGAACACTAGCACTAACAGGATATGGTCATCATGATCTTTCGGTCTTATTAGAAAAACCTGGCAATAGAAAAACTATAGAAACAAAAGTTGTATCTCCAAAGAATAGAAAAACAGTAGAAGCATTTATTAATCATCAAATTGATGAAGGTAAGCAAGTTTTTGTTGTTTGTCCTCTTATATCAGAATCTAAAAGTGAAGAAATGAATGATATAAAAAATGTTAATGAAGAAGCTGCAAGACTAAAAGAAAGTTTTTCAAATAGAAAAATATCCTTACTTCACGGAAAAATGACTCCAGCAGAAAAGCAATCTGCTATGCAGTCATTTAAAGACAAACAAAGTGATATATTGGTTTCTACTTCTGTAATAGAGGTTGGTATAGATGTGCCAAATGCATCTATTATTATTATAGAAGGTGCAGAAAGATTTGGTCTTGCTCAACTTCATCAATTTAGAGGAAGAGTAGGTAGAGCAGACCATAAGAGTTACTGCTTCTTATTTACTACAAATCCAGAACAATCTCGCTGCATAAGGCTTAAAGCTATGGAAAAGGAATCCAGTGGATTTGCTCTTGCAGAAATAGATTTAAAACTTAGAGGGCCTGGAGAAATTTATGGAATTCGACAAAGTGGTCTACCTGACTTGCAGTTTTCTAGTCTCTTGAATCCGGAACTTGTTTTTAAAGCAAGAAAGGCTGCAGAGAATGTAATTAATAATGTAAAAAAAGCAGTTTCTTTTTAAAAATTCCTTTTCTTGTATTAATATACTGTTTACAATACTTAGGAATTAACCTTTAAATATTATGACAGATCCAACACAAGATGATGCAGGGAATTCTTCTGCAGGTAATCAAAGTGCTCCTCCTCCTCCGCCACCACCGACTCCAGCAAATTCAGATACTCCAAAAGGACCACCTCCAGTAAAACCAGGTGATAATGTACCTCAAGGTGGTTTAGATCCAACTCAAGTTTTTGCTTCTCCTCCTCCACCACCACCTAAAGCACAAGGTGATGATGCGAAAAACCCCAAAGATTCCGGTCCTCCTTCTCCGCCTAAGGCACATGGTCTTACAGATGAACAATTGAAAGAAAAGGGATATGATGAAGAAGATATTCGAATATTAAAAGAAGTAGGAGATTTTAGATTTGGAGACTATACATCTACACTTACAAACGACAATATTTCTTTGCCTGCACACGCAGAAACACAGTTTGATGAGCAGGAATTTCTTGTATACCTTCGTGGAAGTATTTCTCTAACAAGAGATGAAAAATGGAGAATTATTCAAGCAATTCCAAAACTAAGTCAATTTCAAATTGATGAACTTAAAAAAATTCTTACAGATGAAAAGAAAAAGTTTGCAGAACTTAGTCCAAAGCATCTTTTGCAGTTACAAAAATTAGAGCAAAAACATTCAGAAGACTGGAAAGATTTGCAAAGTGTAACTGTACAACAAGGAGCTAGAGATGAAGAAAAGCAACAAGCTGAAGAAATTAGAAAACAGCTTGGACTTTAATTATAGATTTATTCTGTAAAGAAAAAATACTGCTACTCCAAACAGAGAAAGGCTAATACCTCTAGCTATTCCTCCACGAAGTGCTTTGTAAATACTTGAAAGTAATAAAAATAGAAAAGCAGATAAGGTACAAGCAAATACAATACTTGAATATGGGGGAAGCAACGCTTCTACATATGGAATTGAGAAAGGTAGTTTCCTTGTATGTTGATATGCACCAATAGCATAAACAAGAACATACCAAGCAAGTAGCCATCCTGCATATAGACGCAAAGTATCTATTAATGGATAATATTGCTTTTTTACTTTTTGACTAATATTTTTTCTCTCTTTAGTTTGTTTTTTTGTTTTAGATTTTTCTTCATTGCTACTCTGCATTTTGCACTTCCTCTCGGCCATAAGCTCGAGACCGAATGGTGCACTTTTCACTTCATTACTTTCTTTTACTACATCAAAAACAATATGATCTTTTCTGGCACTATCAAAATTATTAAATGAACCACCGCTTGCAATATTTTTTTCCTCAATTGTTGCTCCATGAAGCTCTTCTGTTTCTATATTCATTCCTTTAAGAGAATCTCTTGCATCCTGAGTACTTATTGCATCTACTGTACCTTGAACAAAGCGTCCTTTTACATCGTTTCCTGAATAATAGAATAGTGGCATAACACTGAAAGTATGCTTCAAATATCAACTATTTTCAATCAGAGTTTTATTAATAATGAAAAGTGAATCCCTCTAGGTCTTATTCCCCTAGGCTTGCCTAGCTTCCTTGTATTTATTGTATACCGCATAAATAAAATGCTTCTATGCACCTTCTCCTCCCGCCCCACTTCGCCAAGGCTACGAGAGGGCAAGTCGGGAGGAGAAAGAGAGGAGGGGGTCAGGAGAACATATTATTGAGATATATCTTAATTATTTCTTAAATAGCTC
>DAOWDW010000027.1 GCA_030638845.1 Candidatus Peregrinibacteria bacterium
ATTGCTTCATTGTTTTATTGATTTCATTTATTTCATTTCTGCATTTATACTGTCGTTCTATGTCCCTCCAATTCCTAACCCCCACCTTCATAATCGCAATACTCATTGCTCTTTCCATTCACGAATGGGCACATGGATTTGTTGCATACAAACTTGGTGACCCAACTGCAAAGCACGATGGAAGATTAACTCTTAATCCAATAGCACATTTAGACCCTATAGGAACTGCTATGTTTGTTTTAGTCGGCTTTGGATGGGGAAAGCCCGTACCTGTTGACCCAAGATATTTTAAAAATTATAAACGAGATACCGCACTCGTTTCTCTTGCAGGTCCTGCAAGTAATTTACTACTAGCATTTATTGCATTTGTACTAATGACAGCAGTACTGGGTGAGAATGCAATGTTTTCAACATCATATGGAACCGAGGCATCTGTTACTACACAATTATTTAGAAATCTTATGACAGATTTAATTCAAATAAACTTGATTCTTATGGCATTCAACTTACTGCCAATTGCACCACTAGACGGATCTAAAATAATTCAAATATTTATTCCTCCGAAATATGACAACGAGTATCAAACTTTTCTTGCTAGAGGACCACAAATTCTTTTAATTTTGATTCTCTTGAGCATGTTTTTAAATCTACCAGTATTTTCTGTTTGGATTTCTTTGATAATTTCACCAATAATTTTTCTATTCTCCTCAATTGCAGGATTCCTATAGTTATTGTTTCATTGCTTCATTGATTTTATTGCTTCATTGATTTTATTGTTTTATTGATTTCATTGTTTCATTCCTTAGTCCACCTATTACTTCCATTTGGAAATTTTCAACGGTACACTTCTTTTCGATGAGTAAACTTTCTACATTTTCAGAAATTTGGCACTTCCTACACATACGAAAAAAGTGGTGGCTTCTGCCACTTGTTATGTTTATTGCATTACTTGGTCTAATTCTTATATTCGCACAAGGCTCTGCATTTGCGCCATTTATTTACACAGTCTTTTAACCTTTTATGAGTAAACTATCTTTTAGTCTTCAGTTTTAGCTCCATTTATCTACACAATTGTCTAATGGAAACAGCTTCATACATTATTATTGGAGTAATAGCATATATATTTATATTTGAACTTATTCTTAGCTTTAAAATTCTAGGACTTAACGAAAATAAACTTCCATTGCCTCTTAATCTACAACACAGTATTTGGATGAAATTTTCACATTTTCTTGGAATAGTAATGAGTAAAATTATTCTTACTATTCTTTGGATAATTGGCTTTGGACCATATGCAATTATTTGGAAACTTGGACACTTAAGAAAAAGAAAAGAAAAATCATACTGGGTAGAAATATCCAAAGAAGATAACGACATGAAATACTCATTTTAATCCATGGATAAACCAGTCTACATTATAGGCATTTCCTGCTTCTATCATGACAGTGCAGCTGTACTTTTAAAAGACGGTGAAATAGTATTTGCAGCTCAAGAAGAAAGATATACAAGAAAGAAGCATGACGAAAATATTCCTACAAATGTAATAGAACAAGCACTTAAGTATGAAGGAATTACTATGGAAGATATAAATGCCATAGGCTTTTATGAAAAACCACTACTTAAATTTTTTGATAGGATACTTCAATCATATTTTGCAGTTTGGCCACGTGGACTTATTTCATATCATCATGCTATGCAAGAATGGATGAATAAGAAATTGTGGACAACACATCTGCTAAGAAAAGAATTGAAATATGAAGGACCTTTGTATTACAGCACTCATCACGAATCTCATGCAGCATCTAGCTACTTCGCATCTGGTTTTGGAGATGCAACTTTAGTTAATGTAGATGGAGTTGGTGAGTGGGCAACAGCAACTATAGGATATGGGAAAGGAACAGATATGGAACTCACCCATGAAATTAGATACCCAAACTCACTTGGGCTCCTTTATTCTGCAGTTACATACTACTTGGGCTTTAAGGTAAATAGTGCTGAATATAAAGTAATGGGATTAGCTCCATATGGACAACCTATATATGTAGATAAAATACGTGAACTAATAGATATAAAAGAAGACGGAAGTTTTAAGCTACGAATGAAATATTTTACTTACAATCGCACTCTTCGTATGACTGGTAAGGCATTCGAAAGGCTATTTGGTCATCTACGAAGAAAGTCAGAAAGTAATCTAGAACAATTTCACAAAGACGTAGCACGTTCTGTACAAGAAATAACAGAAGAAATAATGCTAAAAATATGTACCCATGCAAAAAAAATCCATCCTTCAAAAAACCTTTGTCTTGCAGGTGGTGTAGCACTTAACTGTGTATCCAACGGAAAAATTCTTCGTTCTAACATATTTGAAAATATTTACATTCAACCAGCTTCTGGAGATGCTGGCGGAGCATTGGGGGTAGCAAATCTTATATGGCATCATGAAATGAAAGGAGCCAAAACTAGCCCAATGCCTCATGTATATTACGGCACTGAATATAGTGAAGAAGAAATAGAAAAAGAAATTGTAGAAAACAATCTTCCATACAAAAAATATTCAGAAAATGAGTTAATTTCTACAGTCGCAAAATTAATGGAAGGAGAGAATGTAATAGGATGGTTTCAAGGACGCATGGAATACGGACCTAGGGCATTAGGGAATCGTTCTATTATCGCCGATGCTAGAAATAAAGATAATTGGAAAAAGGTTAACCTTAAAATTAAATTTAGAGAGTCATTCCGTCCATTTGCTCCAACAGTATTGGAGGAACGCTCTTCGGAATATTTTGATTTAGATAGACCAAGCCCATACATGTTACTTGTTGCAGATGTAAAACCAGAAAAGAGAGAGGAAGTACCAGCAATAACACACATAGATGGAACTGCACGAATTCAAACTATTTCTGCCTCGGAGAATTCTAAATATCATAGTCTTATATCTGAATTTGCAAAAAATACTGGATGCCCAGTTATTATTAATACCTCATTTAATGTACGGGGAGAACCAATTGTAGAAAGTCCAAACAATGCAATAAACTGTTTCTTACATACCCAAATGGACTTCCTTGTATTAGGAAATTATATAATCAGTAAAGCTGATTTAACAGGAGACCTACAAAAAGATAACCAAGCTTATTTAGAAAAATTTGAGTTAGATTAGAGAAAAATATTTTGAGTGTTATACTGCGCATAAATTTGATGAATTTTGATTCTGTGCTTCAATTCTTGGCGTGTCCTGAAACTGGAGATACTCTTGAGCAAGAGAATAATAATCTCATAAGTAAAAATGGCACAAAATACCCAATAACAGACAACATCCCCCGCCTTCTCATACCAACAAAAAGCAAAGAGGAGGAAAAGGTGCGAGAGAAGATGCAAAAGTTTTATGAAACCGTAACTCTTCCAGGATATGACGGAATAGATAGCCCAAGCGTTTTAATGGATAAAGCAAAGAAAAGTGGATTTGGCAGATGGCTAGACGAAGCAATTTCTCCTATGGCATCTGTTATGGAAGTTGGCTGTGGAACAGGACAAATGACAAATTTTTTAGGACTTGTAAGCTCTAGAAAGGTAATGGGGATAGATCAAAGCATCCCCTCACTTAAATTAGGACAAGCATTTAAAGAAAAATTTGATTTAAAAAATGTATCATTTATCCAGGGAAATATTTTTACACTTCCTGCGAAAAATAACTCTGTAGACATACTTATATGCTCTGGAGTCCTTCATCATACGCCAGATCCGTATAAAGGATTTACAGAACTACTTAAAAAGGTAAAACCAGGCGGATACATAGTTATTGGTCTTTATAACAGTTACGCACGTATACCTCTTGGTATAAGAAAAATAATATTTAATTGTACCGGTGGAGCACTTCGCAATTTAGACGCACATATGCGCAGAAAAGATGTAGATAAAAGTAAAAAGGAAATATGGTTTTCAGACCAATACAAAAATCCTCATGAAAGTTGGCACAGTGTAGATGAAGTGCTTAAGTGGTTTGAAAAAAATAAAGTAGAATTTGTAAGTTGTGTACCAAATATTGCAGGACGCATGGGAGATGAAACTCCTCAAAACCAAAATCTATTTAAAATTCATCCAAAAGGTAGCAGTATTCAACATATAGCAAAGCAATTAGGATGGATGTTTACCATTGGAAGAGAAGGAGGCTTATTTGTACTCACAGGAAGAAAACAATAAAATATGTTCACATTCAACATATTCGCTAAACTAAGAACAATATGAACTTAAAAAACACATCAATAAATCTAGGTCTACTTTGTACAACCACAGTACTTTTTTTTATTGGAATAGAATTTACATTGCGTATTACTGGTTTACAAACAGTAAAACCAAATCCGCCAAAAATATATCAAGTTAGTGAAGATTCTCGAATTAGTTACGAACTAATCCCAAATATTAGTCGCAAGGCGTACCGAAATACTGTAACAACCAACAGTATTGGATTTAGATCTCCAGAATTAGATCCAAATAAAGAAACAGTAATTATACTTGGAGATTCCATAGCCTTTGGATATGGAGTAAAAGATGAAGAGACTCTCTCACGGCAGATTTCAAAAAGAACAAGCGAATACAACTTTTTAAACACAGCAGCTCCTGGGTATCACCTAGGCATGCAAACCGCACTATATGAAAAAAAATTACAACAATTAAATCCGGCAATACTAATGCTTATTTTCCACTATAACGATTTTGAAACACAGACGGGAAGGCTAGATGAATTAGGAATTATACGTTCACAAGATTGGCAACCTACAGAAGAAAAATGTAACCCAATAAATAAGGGAATACTTAAATATATTCCTGCTAAATGCTGGCTAGATTTAAATAGCGCATTCTATAAAACAGTTAAAAAAGTAGTAAATATGCGAACTATGAAAAATAATCTGCAAGTTACCAGAGAAAAATCTAAAAATAATTCAGAAGAAGACTCTATTACAGAAGAAGATATTTATGCTTACAAAAGACAACTATCTAAATTATCCAACCTTCTTCCTAAAAAATTAAATCGCATATTTGTTATTTGGCCAGATAGATTTTTACATGCAAAAAGCCGTCCAGTACTTAAAGAAATGGCAGAACAAGAAGGTTTTCTTGTAATTGATTTATACGAAACATTTGGAAACGAAGCGCAAACCCTAGACTGGGACACGGTACATCCTAGTCCTAGTACATTGGAGAAGGCAGCAAAGGTTATTGCTGAAGAGCTTAAAAAGTTGTAGAAATTGAGATACTGGAATATTGGGCAATATACTAATAACCAATACACCATCAAGTCTCTGCCCTACTTATAATACGTTCCATTCTATTTTTCCAGTTATACCATTTTGCAAGCTCTGCTCTTTTTTTCTTCTTAGAATCAGAAACACTTATATCCTGAAAAAATACCTTAGAAATTGCAGATGCCATTCCAGTGGAATCTCCAGGAGAAAACAAAGAAACCGATTCTTCTGAAACTACATCTCTTAATGGAGGAATATCTGCACATACTATTTCTTTACCAGAAGCCAAATATTCAAACATTTTAAGCGGAGAAGTGTCTCTCATAAAGTAAGGATGTAAAGATGCAGGTGCTGGATATACAAGAACGTCACATGCATGAAGAAGTGAAGAAACTTTGCTTACAGGCACTCTGTCAGCAAAAATAACATTTTCATCCGAAAGACCTAAAGAGCGTGCATGTTTCATATACTTAAGCTTCCAATCTTTTGGTCCACCAACAATAAAACCACAAATAGCCATACCCTGTTTTTCTAATACAGAAATCGCTTCCAGTATTTCAATAACACCCTTTTCAATAGTATTTCTTGTAACTAAAGATCCTACATAACCCAGAATTTTCTTATTCTTAGGAAGTCCATAATACTCTCGAATAGACTGAGCATTCTCCAAAGCAGTAAATCTATTAAGAAGTACACCATCTCCCTCAACAATAACTTTCTCTTTATCTACACCCAGACTAATAAGTGCATCTCGCATAGGTGTTGTAAGACTAACAACTAAAACACATTTATTTAATGCAAATACAAATCTATTAAGAAATCTATTCGGAATAATGTGAAGCTCTGCGATAACTGGTATATTAGACTCTACCAATTGTGGGAGAAGCAAAGACGATCTTGCATATAGAAGATCAAATTTATGAAGAGACAAAAAACGCTTTAAAGCCCTTTTATAAAAAAACATTGTTATTGCAAATCGCAATATTCCCGGAACCCAGAAATGAGTAGTACCATCAAAATGATGCAAAAATCTAACATCATAATTATCGGGGATATTATAATACTCAAATGCAGATTCAAAAATATTATTCTTTAGCCTTGGGCAAATAAGAGTAACCTCATGACCTAATTCCGAAAGAGCACTACACACCTCTGCGATCTGTTTGCCATGGGCCTTTTCTGTTGGAAATCTTGAATGAGAAATGTATGCAATCTTCATAGTTTAGAGAGCGGAGTGGAAAATCATGCTAACATGCACATATGTCCGCAGGTAATATAATAGCGTTTGGCTACCACGACCAACAGGCACAAAGGCATGTAACTTTAAAAAAGCAATTTTTAAGCGAAAATGAAGAATTTGTGGAGTGTCATACGAATGAGAACGGAATATTAAAAAAGTATATTCATTTAACCTCTATATTTAGAAAAAAATCCAAGAATATTAATACTGTAATAGTCATGTTTCCAGGGCATATTCTTATGCCAATCGCTTGGATTCTTACAAGATTCCCAAGAAAAAAGCTTATTTTTGACGCATTTATATCTTTATGGGACACACAGGTAAATGACAGAAAAAAATATTCAACGGTAAATCCAATATCATGGATTATATATTTGGTTGATTTCTTCGCATGCTTTCTTGCAGATGAAATATTAATAGACACAGAGACGCATAAAAAATACTTCGTAAGCAAGTTTAAAATTAAACCAAAAAAAATTCGAGTTATATATTTAGAAACAAGAACAGATTTGTTTTATCCAAAGATTAAAGATGTAGAGAAAAAAGATTATTTTGAGGTGCTTTTCTTTGGAACATTTATTCCCCTTCAGGGGATTGAATATATTTTAGATGCCGCTGAAATACTACAAAAATCAAATCAAAATGCACATTTCACATTAATAGGATCTGGCCAAACCAGAAAACAAATGGAAAAAATAGTAATAAAGAAAAATCTTAGTAATGTAACTTTCGAAGAAAAAATTCCCATGGAAAAACTTCCAGAAAGAATACGAAAAGCAGATCTTTGTTTAGGAATTTTTGGCACAACTGGGAAAGCAGGCAGAGTTATTCCTCATAAAGTGATAGATGCAATTGCATGCGGAATTCCAGTCCTTACAAGAGATAGTGAAGCAATTAGAGAAAAATATGAAGACGGAAAAGGAGTAATACTGTGTGATGCTGGTAGCGGTACATCGATAGCTGAGAAAATAATAGAAAAATTTGATGAAAATATTATTTAATATATTAAAATCGGCAAACAGTAACGGAGGAGGAGCTATCTCCATTTTATTTTAGTGTAAGCAGATGTCGAGCGATGACTGAGCGTAGGCGAAGGAATCGACTCGATTCTGCGGACCAATGTATTTAATTAGCTTTGCGCGACGACGGAGCCTGTTTGCCTTGATTTTTTTCTTGCCATGAGCTTGTCGAATGGTGGTTCGTTCCTATATTACCCTCGCACCTAGGAAAAGAAGAATGGTACTATCTAGGTGAGTGGGAGTTGTCGTTGGTTCGTTGA
>DAOWDW010000040.1 GCA_030638845.1 Candidatus Peregrinibacteria bacterium
AATAAAGGCTCTTTCCGTCATCTGTATCTAATATAAATTTAGCATCTAATTCCGAAAGTTGAACTATTGTTTGGCACATCTTAAGTAAAATATGTGCTGGTAGATGTACTCCTTTTTGTAAGCATGTTGCGCATAGTCCTGCTGCATCTTTAGAGCGAACAAAAGTATTTCCAAATTGAACGATAGCAGATCGCATTGTTTCATGCATTGTAGAAACATACTGCTCTATATAAGATTCCATTTCTTCCATTGGTAAGTCATGCACTTCTGGAAGTGCTTCCAATATATCTAAGTCATTATGAATTGCATGTGCTATACAGGCGTCTATGGACATTGTTTATTTTGGTATGAATCCAATTAGTATATCACAAAAGGCGTATTGGAGCTAGGGGTAAATTAGTGATTAGAATATTGGTTACGACCTCTATTCTCATACTATCTGTGTAGATACCTCGTAGCTTGCTGCGAGGTACGTCATTTATATATTAAATTACAGTCAACAATTCTTAACTTTTAAGTATCCAAGCTTAAGTATTCTGTTATCATTTTCCTCCTATGTGGCTTTTTTATGCGCTATTAACGCCATTTTTCTTCGGGATAGTACATGTTTTAGATGAACATTGTGTTGATGAAATTTTTGAGAAGCCATGGATAGGGGTAGTGACAGGTGCCATAGCTTCTATGGTTGTTTTTTTGGGACTTCCATATTTAGCACCAGTTTTAAATTGGGTCGTTCCAACCCCAAAGATATTAATTTTTGCACTATTATCTGGGGTACTTATTCAAGGGAGTGTATTTTTATATTTTAATGCCCTTAGATATTCGGAAGCGGGGATAGTCGCAGCATATTGGAATATGGTTCCAGCGTTTGTTCCGATTATAAGTTTTTTTGTTTTAGGAGAAATATTAAACGGAATCCAATATATTGGAATAATAATTTTAATAATTGCATCAGCTTCTTTATGTTTACTTGATGCCAATATAAGAACTAGATGGATCGCTTTTTTCTTAATGTTTATCAGTGCGATTTTACAATCTATAACGTTTCTTTTAGAAGACGTTGTATTTGAATCTATACCTTATTCAGAAGGTTTTTACATAATCACGTTTGGTCTTATTCTTTCAGGATTTATACCATTATTATTTCGCGAACCTAGAAATACTATAAGAAAAAATACATTAACCCTTTCATCTATTGCAAAGTTAATATTATTTATAGAAATTATAAATTTAGCAGCATTAGTTACAACTCAAAAAGCAGTAGACTTAGGTATTCCTTCTTTAGTTGCTGCAGTTGAATCTACCATTCCTGCTTACACATTTATAATTGGTTTTATACTTTTTACTTTAGGATCTAAATATGGAAATAGTAATAGTATTCAAAGAATAACTTCAAAACTTCTACTTGTTTGCTTAATGGTTACTGGAGTAATACTTGTTTCTTAAGGCTTTACTTAAAATCCTTTTTCTTTGCCTTAACCAATGGCAATTGGATTGAAAATGTTGTTCCTTTATCTTCTTCACTAGTAAAGGAGATTTTTCCTCCGTGTGCTTCTACGGCGCCTTTTGCTATATATAGACCTAGGCCATTGCCATTTATATCTTGGGCATTGCTTGCACGGAATAATTTTGTAAATAGATTTGGTTGATCTTCTTTTGGTATTCCACAGCCAGTATCCGATATATAACAATATAATGTATTACTACTTAGCTCTACTTTAATACTTACTTCTCCTTTCTCTGGAGTGTACTTAACAGCATTCCCTAAAACATTTTCTAGTGTCATTCTTAGAAGCCTTTTATCAAGCATGGCCGTAGGAAGTTTGTCTGGTTTATCTACTGTAAGTTTAATATTTTTTTCTTTTACCTTTGGATCTATAGTAGATAATACTTCTGTGCAGAATTCTTCCAAATTAACTGCAGTTCTATCTGCTTTCATTTTGTCTAATTGAATTCGAGAAACATCCAATATCATACTTATAAGATCTGTAAGATTATTTGTAATAGTGTGAATAGCTTGTACATGTTCTTTTTGATCTTTTGTTAGTTTCCCAACATCACCATCGAACAATGTTTCTAAGTACCACTTTGCAGATGCAACAGGAGTTGCTAGCTGATGACTAACTATACTTAGAAGATTATCTTTTTGCCTATCTATCTCTTTCATAGCCTCTACTCTGTCTGTGTACATACGCATTAGAAGAAGCGATAGAAGAAGTATTAGTAGAATAAGAAAGAAAATGAATAGTAAAAATGGAAGCAGTGTTGCTTGTGTTTGTATTCTAAAGTCCGTAACTTCTACATCTATACCGAGTATAGCAACTGTATATCCATCTTCATCTTGTATTGGTGCGTAAGCTGCCATGAGTAGACCCCATTGGTCTCCTTGAAGTTCTTTATCTACAGAAGGATGATAAAAAGCTTCATCTCGAAGCACAGGGTATTCTTCTATTTCGTATGGATCTCCTGGCATTGGTGGATACTCCCATTCATCTATTTCTCCGCTTCCATCCTCGTCCAATTCATCAATTGGTATTAGTGAATCGGCATCTGCTACAAATTCTACAACCAACGGATCGTCCGTTCTTCGCATTATATATACATATTGAATGCTATGATTTGCATCACGAATTTTATTTAATTGATCTACGATAAGTTCCATTTCTTCTTTTTCTGAGTCTTCATATTTTTGAATAGCTTTAATGTTTTCAGAATCAATTTGTGTTGCTGCAGTCGATACAATAGCAACTAATCTATCCTGTAGTCTTTCGGTTAATAGGCGTTGTGTATAGTTATACAGAACGTATGTTGTTAATCCGGCAATCATTGTTGTAGCTGTTAATATTCCAGCTAAGCGAAAGGTATTCTTTAGTGAGAATTTATCTTTATTTTTCCTTTCGGTCGAGTTTTTACTCTTTTTCATCTACTTAGTATAGCATATTTGACATACTTTTTAAAGTAGTATTTCCACAACTTTTAGGTTTTACGTGCGAATATAATTGCTCCTGCGAATTGGCTAATAAGTAGAATAATAAAAATTATTGCAAAGTATATAAGTGGGGCAAAATCTTTTATTGTTAATTCAAATACCTTAGATGCATCCATATCTGTACCTAGTATAGCTACGGTATTCCCAAAGGAATCTTTAATTGGTGCATGACCAGAAATCCATGTCCCCCAAGGATCGTGAACTGGTTTTTTATCTGCAGAAATATTTCCTTTTAATGCTTTTGAAACGGCTGATGTTTCTGGATATTCATCTAACCAAATGTGTCCTGGCGCAATAGTATCGTTTCTAAGACCATCCTCATTGTGGTCTTCTTTGTCACGAATATTCATTGAATCAGCATCTACTACAAATTCATAGTAATATTTACTATTTGTTGGACGAAGAATATATGCATATACAATATCTGGATTTCTATCCTTAATTCCACTAAGTTTTCTAAGCACATTAAAATATTCATTCGACATGGCATCTTGCCAGTCATTAATATTTCTTATGTCCTGCCACGAGAAGTCTTTAACGGCATTGGCAGCTATAGAACGAACATGATCTCGCACACGTTCTGTATTTAGATAATAATTTTGCTTATATAGAGAATATGTTATTCCAGTTGCAAAAAGAGCAGCTCCAATGCAAACAAGAGCAAATGTTTTTATTTTTAAAGGCCATATATGCATTTTCTCTTCTATAATTTCTTTTCCCTCCCCTTCCCCAATTTCTCCATCCCAATAATTTTGAAATACACCTCTTTCACCTTCTGCAAGTTCTGGGAAGTGCATAAAAAAAGCTTGCTTTTCAGAATGTTTAAAGCAGGCTACACAATTTCCGCAGAGAATTTTCTCAAATGGAATAGGGTATTGTGAAAGGGGGAGAAGTACTGTTTCTCTGTTATTAAAAGCATCTTTAAACTGAAAACGTTTACCAAGAGGCGTGTCGTGAGTTAGCACGCGCAGCGCTATACCGCGCTTGCGGCGTGATCGAGTGAATTTAGATAAAAATTCACTCAAAGGATTATCTTCCTCTTTTTGGGTTAGTGGCAGAAATTGCATTAATTCTTTGCAACCCATATCGAGTAGTTGCATGTATGCTTTTTTAATACCTTCTTCTCCGTCGAAATATTCAACTTTAGGGCGAGAGCCATTTGCATCTATAGTTTGAACAAACGAGGCAAAATCATCCTTCTTTCTAATTAAACTCTTTGTCTTTTTTTGTACATCTTCTTCTACCCATTGGACTATGGCTTCCAAGGATGTAAGTACAAATCTTACTGAGTTATTTATGGTCTCTTTTTTAAAAATATTGCGCTGTAGGAGCTTTTTCATGGCTTGATCTAATACCCCTGTACTTTTGCCGGTTAGGATAGCGAGTTCACGTAGAGATTGAGGCTTTCCTCCAAGGGAATGTCTTAGAATAAGCAATTCCGTCTGGCTGAATCCAACCTCCTTTAAATGTGCCTCTATACTTGCAGGTAACATCATATGAAATGCTAAATAAAACAGAAATTAATGGAATATAATACTTCCTCTTCCTGTGAGCCGAAGCGATATCGTTTCGTATGGCAAGATTTATTAACATATAGGCCGATATTGACTATATCGCGAAGGCTTATCATAGTAACCATGAACTATACAGAAATTAAAAAGCTTGTAAAGTATATTTTACTTAAATACAAATTTAAGTAGGCTTGGAAAATAATTTTTCAATGAAAAATTTAAATCCACCTGTTCCATATTTTAAGAATCTAGATCCTCTAGTAACCTTACTAATGCTTACATTAAGATCTTTTGAAATTTGCCTTTGTGTTTTTCCAGATGCAAGTTGCTGAACAAGTTGCCATCGTTCTGCTATTGATTCTATCTCTTGTGGAGTTAAAATATCCTTTAAAAGCATATTTGCTTCCTCTTTTGTTTCTATTGATGCAAATAGAATGCAAAGCTCTTTATAATGGCGTAATGGTACAGTCATACTGTATATGATACATATACGTATTTAAAAATCAATAGAAAGTCTCTTTTAAAAGAGTATTGACTATATTAAAAATAATAGTTAGTATGCATGTACTGTTACGTAAGTACATGTATTTTCCACTTATCTCCATATCAGTTCGACCAGAACACTGCGATCCTCTTTACCTTATGAGAGGGCTCGGAACTAATCGTAATTATTGCGCTCTTTTAGAATCTGCAGATAGACATAGCAAGGCGAATGACTATTCTTTTGTAGCTCTAGGGGCACGAGACGTAATTACAATAAATGATGGTATGGTTAAGGGGTCCAAATTTGTTCCAGATGGAAAAGTTACAGATGCTTTATCTGTTCTTAGCCAGACTATTGGTACAGGAGCAGAAGGAGAGAGATTACGAATGGGGTATATTGGTTTTTTAAGTTACGAAGCAGCAAGAAATTTTGAAGATATAAATCTAGATCCACACCCTTCGCTACCAGATTCCCAGTTTGTTCTACCAGAAATTCTTCTTAAGATTGATCATAATCTACAGGAAGTTACTATTATTGCTCATAGAGACACAGAGGAAGACTTAGAGGAGATAGAAAAATTCATTCACTCTTCACCTTTTAAAGATGACAGTAGAAAAGCAGTTACGGATTTAAGGAAAGATATTCATCTGGCTAGCCAAGAAGACATTGCTCCATATAGACAAATGGAAAAGGAAGATTTTTGTAGTGCGGTATCCAAAGCAAAAGAAAGTATTATAGAAGGAGAAGCATTCCAAATTGTAATAAGTCAGGAGTTCGTAATCCCAGATCCTCCTTCACCTGATTGCGTGTATGAACAATTGCGTTCAATTAATCCATCGCCGTACATGTTCTTATTCAAAACACCAGATCACACTTTAGTAGGTGCATCTCCAGAAACCTTGGTTAGAGTAGATGGTGATAATATTTTTTATAGACCAATTGCAGGAACACGAAAAAGAACAGGAGTTGAGGCAGAGGATAAAAAAATGGAAGAGGAATTATTAAATGATCAGAAAGAATGCAGTGAACATCAAATGCTTGTGGATCTTGGACGTAATGATGTTGGCAGAGTCGCAAAGATTGGATCTGTTAAAGTCAGCAATCCATTCCACGTAGAAACATATGCACATGTCTTCCATATTGTGTCAGATATTACTGCACAGATAAGAGATGATGTTTCTGCATTAGATGTTGTTAGATCGGTCTTTCCTGCAGGAACACTTACAGGTTCACCAAAAATTCGTGCAATGGAAATCATTCAAAAGTTAGAGAAAGGCAATAGGGGAATATACGGAGGTGCATTCGGATATATAGACTTTGCTGGAAATGTTGATTTTGCAATTACTATAAGAACAATGCTATTTAAAGATGGAAAGATCTCTTTGCGTGTTGGAGCTGGAATAGTAAAAGATAGTATTCCTGAAAACGAAGATAACGAATGTTTGCACAAAGCACGTAGCTGTCTTGCGGCTATTTACCATGCGCGTTTTTCCTAATACAACAATGAAAACACTAATACTCGACAATTACGACTCATTTACCTACAACCTTTACCAATACGTTAGTGAACTTAACGGAGAGCCAGTAGTATATAGAAATGATAAGATTAGATTAGACGACATTAGAGATTTAGAGCCAACCCACATTATTATTAGTCCAGGTCCTGGTAATCCTTATACAGATCGTGATATAGGTGTTTCGGAGAAACTAATCGAGTATGCAATTAAAGAGCATATACCATTATTAGGAGTATGTTTAGGGCATCAAGTTTTAGCAAAACATTTTGGAGCAACTGTTTGCCAAGCACCAGAAATTTTTCATGGAAAAGCATCCGAAATAAAATTACTGCAACCAAGAAGTGCAATATTTGCTGGGCTACCAGAAAAAATCACTGGCATGCGTTATCACTCATTATGTGTGGAAGAAAAAGGACTTCCTGATTCTCTAAAAATTACAGCTCAAACAGATGAAGGAATAATTATGGGATTAGAGCATATTGAACATCTTCTTTTTGGAATACAGTTTCATCCCGAATCAATTGGAACACCTGAAGGGAAAGATATACTTCGAAATTTTTTACTGTGTATTACAATGTAATACAAATGCTATACAATGTAATACAAGATATTTCTGCGATCTAAATAACAGAGCTCACTTTTTCGCAGAATTCTATAAGACGTTCCGCAGGTACACCTGCAATATTTATACGTCCATCATCTAGAATGAAAACTTTATGTTCTTTTCTAAGAGAATGGATCTTATCTACATCTAATGGCAATACCGCAAATAATCCATTTCCATTTAGTTGAGATTGAAACGAGTGTGGAAGATTATCACGA
The DNA here is from genome assembly GCA_030638845.1 of Candidatus Peregrinibacteria bacterium. Lineage (GTDB taxonomy): Bacteria > Patescibacteriota > Gracilibacteria > Peribacterales > Peribacteraceae > JABGQH01. The sequence continues at coordinate 7,324 of DAOWDW010000040.1, forward strand.
AGAATGGAACGTTTTTGTTCAAGTACTTTTCGTACGTGTTTAAGATCATTAATCCATTCTTGTTTATAATTTAATTGTGTTTCGGCAACAATTTGTTGACCGAGTGCGGGGGCAGTAGACCAAAGACCACGACTTAACATCGAGTAGTTCATTTCAATTTTTTCACACATATTTTCGTTTGGAATATTGGCTAGTGCAAGCCCTGTACGAAACCTATAGAGGCTATGATTTTTAGATGCAGACCACGATATTAATGTAGGTATACCAGCCTCCATAAGTATTTTAGCTGGCTTAGCATCCGTTTTGGGATCATTTGCAAATCCTTGATACGCAAAGTCTAGAATAACGGTGCTTCCACATTCACTTAGTATCGGAATTATTTCCTTCCATTGCATTTCCGTAAGATCTATACCTGTTGGATTTGTACATCCTGCCTGTAACAAAATGGCACAAGGTTCTGAAGTTTTCTTAATCAATTCAATTATTATTTGGTGATCTATTATACAATCGCTTAGTACAGATACTTCTTGAAAAGAAATATTTGCAGAGTGGCAAAGGGGTACATAGTTTGTCCATGCAGGCGTAGGAATACAAACTTGTATCTCTGGGTTTAAAAGCTTAAGAAGACGAAGGTTAATTGCTAGTGAGCCAGTTCCTCCTGTTGTTGCGATACAGGCAACAGGTGTATTTGAATTTGGGAGAACAAGCTCTGTTACAGCATTGCGATACTCTGGGATTCCGAGTAGTGGCGTGTAGGTAGTACTACTTTCAGAGTATTCCTTTAAAATTATTTGCATTGCATTTTTTACACTTGGAAATAATTTTGTATCTCCTTCTTCATTTATATATACACCAATTGTTGCATCAATAGCTTCTTTTCCTGCTGCTCTAGCCTCAGCAGAAATTGAAAATATAGGATCGGGTTTGGCCGGAGGCAACATATTCCATTTAATCATAT
>DAOWDW010000032.1 GCA_030638845.1 Candidatus Peregrinibacteria bacterium
GGAAAGAAAGTTACTCAAAGTATCTGTATTACAACTAACTACAAAAATAATATCACCTCCTTTTCCTCCATCACCTCCATCTGGTCCACCTTTTGCAACGTATTTCTCACGATGCCAATGTACGACTCCATCGCCACCCTTTCCTGAAGTTACTGTGATTTTTGCTTCGTCTGTAAACATCAAAGAAATTAATAGTTAATAGTGAATTGTGCTGGATCAGATTTCTTCATAATCAAATCCTAGTCTAAATAGACATTATTAACTATTCATTATTAAACTTTTCATTTGACGAAGTCATTCTGGCACTCTAAACTAATGAGTGCTAATTAATATTACCCTTAAAAAAACATGTCTAAAGTTATTGGAATTGACCTAGGTACAACAAATTCATGCATGGCAGCAATAGAAGGAGGTGAAGCAACTGTTATACCGAATTCAGAAGGAAACCGTACAACACCATCTGTTATAGGAATAAAGGATGGAGAAACACTAGTAGGAGTAGCAGCTAAAAGACAAGCTGTTACAAATCCTACTAACACTATTTATTCTGCTAAAAGGTATATTGGAAGAAGATTTGATGAAGTTAAGAAAGAGGCAGATCAAATGCCATTTGCTCTCAAAAAGGGAAAAGAAGGAAGAGCAGTTATAGAAGTAAATGGCAAAGAAATGCTTCCACAAGAAATAAGTGCAAAAGTACTACAAAAACTTAAAAAAGATGCAGAAAGTTATTTAGGAACAACGGTAGATAAAGCAGTTATTACAGTGCCTGCATATTTTGATGATTCTCAAAGAAATGCGACTAAAGAAGCTGGAGAAATAGCAGGATTGGAAGTTATTCGAATTATTAACGAACCAACATCTGCATCACTTGCTTATGGACTAGATAAAGGACACGAACATAAAATTGTAGTATATGACCTAGGAGGAGGAACATTTGACGTATCCATTTTAGAAATGGATGACGGAGTATTTGAAGTACTCGCAACAAATGGAGATACACAACTTGGAGGAGATGACTTTGACCAAGTTATAATTGATTGGATTGCGCAGGAGTTTAAAAAATCCGATGGAGTAGATTTAACCAAAGATAACATTGCTTTGCAGAGACTTAAAGAAGCTGCAGAAAAAGCAAAGATAGAACTTTCATCTCAAACAGAAACAGAAGTTAATCTTCCATTTATTACAGCAGATAGTTCTGGTCCTAAACATCTCACACTTAAGCTTAGTCGATCTAAATTAGAAGCATTAATTGGAGACTTGGTAGAAAAAACAATGAAGCCATGTGAAAATGCTTTAAAAGATGCAGGAATTAAAAAAACTGAAATAGATGAGGTTGTACTTGTTGGAGGTATGACACGTATGCCATTTGTACAAAATAAAGTTAAAAACTTCTTTGAAAAAGAGCCACACAAAGGTGTTAATCCAGATGAGGTAGTAGCAATTGGCGCTGCAATTCAAGGAGGAGTACTTACTGGAGATATAGATAAAGATATTGTACTTGTAGATGTAACTCCACTATCACTCGGAATTGAAACTCTTGGATCAGTTGCCACTAAAGTAATTGAAAGAAATACTAAGATTCCTACTAGTAAGAGCCAAATTTTCTCTACAGCAGCAGACAATCAGCCTTCTGTAGAAGTACATGTTGTTCAAGGAGAAAGAGAAATGGCTAGTGATAATAAGTCTTTAGGACGTTTTATTCTTGATGGAATTGCACCCGCACCAAGGGGAATTCCTCAAGTAGAAGTAACGTTTGACTTAGATACAAATGGAATGCTTCACGTAAAAGCAGCAGACAAAGGAACAGGTAAAGAGCAACACATTACAATTCAAGGTAGTACAGGACTTACAGACGAAGAAATAGAAAAGATGAAAAAGGATGCAGAAGAACACGCAGAGGAAGATAAAAAGAAAAGAGAAGAAGTAGACGTAAGAAACAATGCAGATTCACTTGTATTTAATTTAGAGAAACAAATGCGAGAGCATGATGCAAAACTTGGAGATGATCTTAAGAAAAACGTGAATACAAAGATAGAGGACTTAAAAGAACTTCTTAAAAAAGAAGATGCAAATATAGATGAAATAAAGACAGCTACAGAAGCCCTAGCAACAGAAGCTCAAGAGATAGGAAAGATAGTCTATGAATCAGCCCAGAAAGAGCAATCATCTGAAACTGGATCTGAAGAAAAGAAAGATGATCCTTCGGCAAGCTCAGAAGAACCTGTTGTAGATGCAGAAGTTGTTGATGAAGAGAAGGAAGCAAAAGAAAAGAAAGATGGAGAGTCAGAAGAAAAAAAAGACGACTAAAGCTTCTTTCCAATAAACTTAGCTAATTCAACCCTTCGACAAGCTCAGGGTCTAAGACAAATCTATAATCAATCAAAAGCTACAGCTGATTACCAATATATTTTGCTAGTTCAACAAGTCTATTGCTGTAACCCCATTCATTGTCGTACCAAGAGAGTGTTTTGATGATGGTTGTATTACCATCATTCATAACTTTTGTACTATCTGCATCAATTATGGAACTTCTACTATCTCCTACAAAATCTTGTAAAACTAGTGGTCGCTCTTCAAAGCCTAAAATTCCTTTCATATCTCCATCAGAAGCTTTTTTAAATGCGGCATTAACTTTATTTGCATCCGTATTCTTTTCTACTACTACAGTTAAGTCTGTAATACTTCCAGTAGGAGTTGGTACTCTTATTGCCATTCCGTCTAATTTGCCTTGTAAATCTGGTAAAACAAGACCTACTGCTTTTGCAGCTCCTGTAGTTGTAGGAATCATATTTACAGCGGCTGCTCTTGCTCTTCTCATATCCTTGTGTGGAAGATCCAAAAGTCTTTGATCATTCGTATAACTGTGAATAGTAGTCATACAACCATGTTGTATTACAAAATTATCATGTAATACCTTTGCCATAGGCGCAAGACAGTTTGTAGTACAAGATGCATTGGAAATTACGTCCATTGAAGATGAATCATACTCATTCTCATTAACTCCAATACAAAACGTTCCATCAGCCTTGTCTTTACATGGGGCAGAAATAATTACTTTCTTAGCACCTGCTTTTAAATGAAGTGCTGCATCATCTCTTTTTCTAAATACACCTGTACATTCAAGTACAACATCTACATTCAAATCTTTGTGAGGTAACGCAGACGGATCTTTTTCTGCAGTCATAGTAACTCCTTCAAATGCTTTTGGGTTTTCGTAAATTCCATATGAGGAATCAAATGTAAACAAGTGCTTTAAATCATCATCATCTGTTAAATCATTTATAAGTACTACATTTAAGTCTGGATGTTTTTCTAAAATAATTCTTAGTGCTTGGCGACCAATTCGTCCAAATCCATTTATTGCTATATTCATATA
>DAOWDW010000059.1 GCA_030638845.1 Candidatus Peregrinibacteria bacterium
TAGAGATACCATTCTCCGAAGCCTGCGAAGGAAAATGGCAGGCGCGGCAGGACTCGAACCTGCGACCCCTGGTTTTGTACCCACTCGCTCACTTCGTTCGCTTAGGGCATCGCATGCTTTCGGCTTCGCTTTGCTCAGCTCGAAATCATCCGAGAGACCTCTGGTCTTACTATTTGTAGAGATACCATTCTCCGAAGCCTGCGAAGGAAAATGGCAGGCGCGGCAGGACTCGAACCTGCGACCCCTGGTTTTGGAGACCAGTGCTCTACCAACTAAGCTACGCGCCTAAAAGATCTGATAAAAGTATAACTCAGAATAAACAAGTAGGCACATTATGTTCCTTAACTTTTTTCACTCATATATTTTTAGGAAGCAAGGAAAAGAATGGCTTTGCTTTTTTCATATCTACTTCCCAATAATTCGCACCAAGTTTAAGTGAAGCATAGTATTGCTTAAGATACTTCCAATATAACTCTTCGTTCTGCAGAACAAACATATTATTTCCCAATGCCTGAGCAAGAAACCATTTCTCACAAAGTCGTGCCGTTCTGCCATTTCCATCACTAAAAGGATGAATTAGGGCAATCATCAAATGAAACCAATTTGCCCAGAAAAATTTCTCTGCAGGTACACTTTTTTTATTAAGCAACGCAGTAACAATTTCAAATAATTCATGCATTTCCTGTTTAACCAAATGCGATTCCACTGCCATATATTCCAATCCAGAACTAGAAAACACGCCAACTGGTTCTTGTCTATATATTCCTTGGCGAGATAAAGATACAAACTCCTTACTTAAAATTTTATGAATAATAAGAAAGTTTTTCTCGTTAAGATCATGTTTTCGTGCAAACTCATAAGCTAAAACAAGGTCTTCAATTTCTTCTACTTCTTTTGGGCGATGCTTTTTGGGTGCCATTCTACTATTTAAGAATGAACTTAAATCAAGAGAATTCCCTTCAATATTTGAAGAATAAACCGCTGAAGAATCTAATAAAAATTGTAAATCGATTTTTTGTGCTGCTACATTTTTTTTAATCTGTTGATGCTTACCAGTATACCGCTCAATAACATCAGAAAATTGATCTAAATATTGTGGTAATAAATTCTTCCTGCAAAATAAATAGTCTTCTTGGATCCTAGTCATTTCATTCGATACTATCGAATAGACAACATGTGGTCCCTCACCAATTTTTTTAATTTGCTTTTCTTTTATTAGTACGCGTAAATGACTATGAAGTGCCTGACGACTAATTCTTAAGGTTTTTGCCAAAACCCCTGGTTTCATTGAGTTTTTCTTTAAAATTTGGAGAATTGTTGATCTCATATTTCAAAAGAAGTTTACAGTAACATTTTACCTTAAGTTTACAGTAAATCAAGGAAAATATATTTAATTATTCTTCTTATTCTGTCCTGACCATACTCATCATTATTTTTCTGATGATCTGTTGATGATCATGCAAAAGGCATTTAAGAGTTAAGTAAAGTTGTCCAGCCCTAGTAATAGACCACAATTCATGCATAGTCTCCATACCATAGATTTGCGATCATACTCATGATCAATAGAATGACCAAGATCATGATCACCTAAGTGATCTACATATGATCATCTTTATATTTTTTTAACCTACAAAAAATGTCAACATATTTATCCATTAAAGAAGCCGCAAATCGCTCTGGTAAGGCAGAAATTACTATAAGACGATTTGTTAATTCCATTGTAAAAGACCAGCCAAAGTCTCCCTCCAGAAAACAGATAGAGCCAAATATTTCAGAAGTGAAAAAGTTGAAATCTAAGAAAAAACCATTTTCTTGGAAAATTGATGAAAAGCTTATTGTTGAAAAGCTTATGAAAGATGTTCAACTTTCTAAGAAGAAAAAGGCAAACGCCCCTAAAGAAAGTAATAACATTCTCTTTACTCTTGAAAAAGAGTTAACTAGTAAAGAGTCGCAGTTAAAGGTAAAAGATAAGCAGATAGAATCTTTAACAGAAATTGTGCAATCACAAAATGAACGTATGCGAGAGGGGAATGTTTTAATGGCATCTTTACAAAAACATCTAGCTTTGCCAGAAGGAGAAAATATAGAAGAGCCAAAAAAGAAGTCTTGGGTAAAAAGATTATGGAAATAGTTTTAGTTAAACATTTCAACTTTTTTTCTATAATGATCTACCTCTTCGGACTTACCTTCTAATTCAAGTAATTTAACCATGGCAAGGTTTGCCTCATAAGAATTGGCATTCCACTGAAGCGCTGCATCCAACTGGATGCGCGCTTCTTTTAGGTTATTATTATCTATATAAATATTTGCAAGGCGTGCGCGAGCAATAACGTATGAATCATCTAAAGCTATTGCATCTTTATAGTACTGGATAGATTTCTCTGGATTACCAGTTTTCTCGTAGAGTGATCCAAGTGAGAAAAGAGGTTCTGGACTTAGTGGATCTTTTTGTGCTGCTTCTTTAAACCTATCAACGGCATCATTTATTTGCCCTGTCTTTGCATAAATATATCCAGCATGTAAATCTAAAAGTGAATGTTCACCATACTTAAGCCCTTCGCGTAAGACTTCAAATGCTTCTTCTAGCTTATTTTGATGCCTATATATACTAGACAAGCCTGTACGTGCTCCAATCGACTGCGGATAGATAGAAAGCGTTTTTAAATATATACCTTCTGGAGTGTCCCATATACGCGTTTGTGCTTGAGAAATAAAAGCAAAACTGGTGATTACAAAAAGAAAGGGTACTGAAATCCATATTTTTTGAATTCGGTTTGCTTTATGCTCAATATTTAAATAATTCGATAACGCGCTTAAAATACAAACAACAATAAATAAAATTCCAACTGAAGGTAAATACGCATATCGGTCTACTGCAAAGAATACAAGACCTGCTTTTCCAATATTTAAGTATGTTGGAGATAGAATAATAATGTACCAACCAATTCCAAACGTAACCCACGGGTATTTACGCCAAGAATAGAAAAATATGACAATAAGTAATGCGCTAAATATAACTGGTATAAATATATCTAAACTAGATAATGATATATCGCCTTGAAGCGGATATATTATGCTTAAATCCGTTGGTAAGATAAATTTTTGAATATAGAAAGTTGTACTTTTGCCTGCTACGAGTAATTTCCCATAGGTAGAAACTGCTGCAACTATTCTAGCTTTTCCTCCAATGGCTATAATCATAAATATTGCAGATAAAAGTCCATATGGGATAAGAGGGATAATTGTGGATTTTGTTATTTTACGACGCTTTATTACAAGAAGATGAAGAACAATTACCCCAAAAAGTGTAACTGCAATTATTTTAGAAAATAATGCGAGTGCAAAAAATATA
>DAOWDW010000009.1 GCA_030638845.1 Candidatus Peregrinibacteria bacterium
AAGATGATATAAATCTTGGTACTGCTGACGTGCTAGATCATGTTATAGGAGTACTAGAAGCTGTGGAAGAGCTTGATAAGAATCCTAAACTTCTTCAAAGGATTGTCTGAAATTTACAAGGCATGAGCATCAATATTATGGTATAATAATAGACGAAAACAAAAAAACTATGTCAAATCTAAAAGCTGCATACTTCACAATGGAAATAGGTCTGCGGGCAGATATGCCTACATACGCAGGAGGACTAGGCATGTTAGCAGGGGATATGATGCGCTCATGCGCAGATATGAAAGTACCTGTGGCATGTGTAACCATGTGCTGGCAACACGGCTATATGAAGCAGACTATTCACCCAGACGGGTCTCAAAATTATGAAGATAGACAATGGAATCCAGAGGATTTTATGAAAAAGTTGGATAAAAAAATAATAGTTACATTAGAGGGTAGGGAAGTTACAGTATGCGCTTGGCAATTAGATATGAAGGGTAGAACTGGATTTAATGTTCCAATCATTTTTTTAGACACAAACTGTGAAGAGAATAATCCAGCAGATAGAGAAATAACTAAGTATTTATATGGAGGAGATGGATACATGCGAATAAAACAAGAAGCTGTGCTTGGTATTGGCGGAGTGCGTATGCTTCGTGCACTTAGTTATAATGAAATTGGAACGTATCATATGAATGAAGGTCATGCAGCTTTCTTAACTTTAGAATTATTGAGAGAGCGCGATTATCAAAATGAAAAAGTTATACCTAGTTGTGCATTTACGACTCATACACCTGTAAAGGCTGGGCATGATGTATTTTCTTACAAAATGGCACATCAGGTTATTGGAGATATGATTCCTTGGCATATAAAAGAATTAGCTGGAGAAGATTCTCTTTCAATGACGCTTCTTGCAATGAATTTGAGCCACTACACACATGGTGTTTCTAAAATTCATGGAGAAGTAAGTAAGGCTATGTTTCCTGGTAAAGAAATTGATTACATTACAAATGGAATTCATCACTTAACATGGGCATGTGATGATATTGCGAATCTATTAGATAAGTACGCAAAAAACTGGAGAGAAGATCCGTCAGTTTTAACAGCAATGACTTGTGATGATATTCCAGATGAAGAACTATGGAGTGCTCATCAATCTGCAAAAAAGAGACTTATAGATGAAGTAAATTCTCATACTGTAATTCCTTTTGATACAGATACGTTAACAATAGCAAGTGCCCGCAGGGTTGTTCCGTATAAAAGACCAGAGCTACTTTATGAAAATCTTGAACGCTTAAGAGAAGTAGCAGGTGGGAAAATACAAATTATTCATGCTGGAAATGCGCATCCATCAGATGAGTTTTCCCAAAGTGTTATTCAGCGCATGGTACAAAGATCTGGCACATTAAAAGATTCCATAAAGATAGTCTTTTTAGAAAACTACAATCCAGATTTAGCTAAGTTGATGGTTTCTGGTGCAGACGTTTGGTTAAACACTCCTATGAGATTGTTTGAAGCATCTGGTACATCTGGAATGAAGGCGTGTTTGAATGGTGTTATGAATTTGTCTACATTAGATGGATGGTGGATAGAAGGATACAGCCATGATCCAGAAAGTGGTTGGAGAATAGGGCCTCTTGCAAAAGCTACAGATGTAAATGAACACAAAAAGATTGATGCAGAGGATTTGTATACACAGCTTCAGTTTGAAGTTCTTCCAGAGTACTACTATCAAGATAGAATAAGGTGGATAAGGCGTATGAAACGCGCCATTGGTTTAGTTGGGGTCTTCAATACTAATCGTTGTGTTAAGGAATATCTTAGTAAGGCATGGAGGGAATAAAAAATTCAGGATGCAAAAAATAAAATGAAAAATTTATATACTAATGGGAGCAGGTTACCTACCTGTAGGAGCAGGTTGCTTACCTGCGGTTTTAGGAGAAATAATATTCAAATTAAAAATTAAAAATTAAAATTTTTTCATGGTATCTTCTATATATGACTAAGACTTTTATCGTCGGTATTCTAAATACAACGCCCGATTCTTACTTCGATGGAGGTAAATTTGAATCTATAGAATCTGCAGTTAAAAGAGCAGGGGAGATGCTTGAAGAAGGTGCAGACATCATAGAAATTGGAGGAGAATCTACAGGACCAGGATCTAAAGAAGTATCTGAAGAAGAAGAGACATCACGCACAATAGAAATCATCAAAGCAATAAAAGAAAAGTATCCAGAAGCAAAATTATCTATAGATACTTACAAATCATCCGTTGCAAAATTATCTATAGATGCAGGGGTAGCTATGGTGAATGATGTGACTGCCGGAAGAGGGGATCCAAAAATGTTCCAAGTGATATCTAATTCAGATGTAAAGTATGTGATTATGTTTAGCAAAGATGAAATTGCCAGAACAACTATCAATAATACTCAATATGATGACGTAACAGCTACCATCAAAAAATTCCTAAATGATCGTATGGAAATAGCAATTAAATCTGGAGTATCTAAAGATAGTATTATACTAGATCCAAGTTTAGGACATTTTGTTTCTAGTGATTCAAAATATTCATTTGAGATAATTAAAAATCTAAATCAATTTAAAAAATTAGGTTGTCCAATTTTTGTTAGCCCTTCAAGAAAATCATTTTTAGCAGGTAGTGAAAATCTTCCAACAAAAGATCGTCTACCGAGCACTATCGTTTCATCGGCAATTGCGGTACTAAATGGAGCTACTTATATAAGAACACACGATGTTGCGGAGGTTAGGAGAGGGTGTGAGATGGCGTCATATTTCTTAGATCAATAGGAAAATTTCGAAATCCGAATATCGAAATCCGAAATGAATATAATCAAGAATAATTTAGATATTATTGCTTCATTGCTTTATTGACGCATTGCTTCATTTTCTTATGTACTTCAACCAATTACTATAGTCACAAGTCCTCCAGAAATCATTATTACTATTAATCCAATTATTGTTCTAAATATTAAGTTTTTAGATTTATCTACTACGTCTTGATCTCCTTTATTTGCTACAAGCATAATTCCTGCAATTACTACAACTATTACGGCTGCAAGTGCCATAAATCCAAGAACAGTACCCATTATTGTTACCATTAAATCAACTAATGGTCTTGAGCTTGGACCACCAGAAATTAATACATCATTAGCATTTGCTCCTGTTGCTTCTGTAATTGCCATTTTGGCAGCAATAATAACCAAACCAGATCCAACTGCTAGAATTGTACGTTTAAGATGTGTATTTCCTTGGTCTGTTCCAAATGTGGCAATTGCCCTTATCCCACTTACTATAATCATAATAACAGCAATAGATGCTATTGGTACTTCTATAAAGTTAATAATTCCTAATACTTCTACAGATATACTACTCGCAGCTATGCTTCCTCCAGCTCCATCGGTAAATCCTGTAGAAAGTGTTACTGAAAGAGGGCCTGCAATATTTATTCCAATTAGTCCTGCGACAACAGAGAGTAGTGTTTTTTTGGCAGTGCTAACTTGATTGTCATCTTGAGCTACAATTAATACAAGTCCAGAAGCAATAAGAACAATAATTGCAATTATATTAACTAAAGGAATAAATGCATTTGCAACTGTAGACATTATTCCTCCAATATTATCACCATTAGAAGTTGTAGAGAGGTTGCCTCCAACTATATTTATTGCTTCTGAAGCAATAGATGCATATGCGGGAGTAATTGCACCTAGAACAATAGTTGCAAGTAGCGCAGAGCCGAATATGTGAAAAGCTATTCTCATGATATAACTGGAGCGTTTACAAATAATTCTACAATTCCATACGCAGTCATAGATATTGCAAGAGTAACAAGAGAGGTAAGTATTAGTTTTTTGGCCCTATCTTTAAGGGCTTCATCTACAGATACAACAAGCATAACACCAGCAACCATAATTCCTAGTACAGCAAGAGCACCAAGAATGTATGTTAAGTATTGACCTATGCCAATTATTTCTTGAATTGCTACACCTGTTTGAGCATTGGAAAATGTATTAACAAATGCAGTTGCGAGTATTGCAATAGCAGCACCAATTGTTCCGTGAATAAATCTCTTTTTTGCAGAATCTATATCGCCATCTTCTTGTGCAACTATTAATCGTATTCCTTGAATAACTACATTAACTAGTACTAAAGTTGCAATTAGACCTGTTAGAAAGCTAATAATATTATTTGCTACATCAGAAAATGGACTTTCATTTACTATAATTCCAGATGAGAAAGTATCTGCAATTAATGCAGCACCACCAACCAATACTGCTCCTGCAAGTATTTGTGCGTATGCTTGTTTTGTTTCTGTTATTGCATTTTCATTTCTACTCTCTATAAGAAGTCTTATTCCATAGAAAACTAGCATGGCAAATAAAATTCCAACAAATGCAACGCCAATACCCTGTGGACCCAAAAGAATATTTTTAATGTAAAATGTACCATTACCAGAACTAAGGCATGAAAGTCCATTTCCCAGTGGGCATGGTTGTAAATTAGAATAATTTATATCTGCCAGAAGAGAGAATAAAGAAATATTCATAGAATCTATGTATTATAGCATAATATGGGATATGGGAAAAGGAATAAGGGAAAAGGGATAAGGGAAAAGGGATAAGGAATACATATGGAAAAATCCAGAAATTAAGGATATCGAAATCCGAAATTTGCTGTATTATATTGTCATGCAAAATTTCTCAACAATTTCTGGTTCACAGCCACTTTCTTTATCAAAATCTACCGAATCCCAAGTGTACGGTCTTTTTGCTGTAGCTATGGCTTTAACAGTAGGAGGAGTAGCCATTGGAATGCAGTATTCGGATATTCTTTTAAGTACTGGGATTTATATATTATTAATTATTGGTCAACTTGGTCTTATATTTACATCTAGACTTTGGGTAGAAAAATCACCATTAAATTTTCTATTATTTGGATTATTTCCAATATTTTCTGGTCTTAGCATTACACCTCTAATCATCAGTGTATTAACTGGTTACGCTAACGGATCAACAATTTTGCTAAATGCTCTCTCTGCTACAGCTTTTATGGCAGGTGCTTCTGCTGTATTTGCAAAAACTACAAGTTGGAATTTAGGAGTTATGGGTAAAGCTTTATTTTTTGCAATCATCGGTCTTATTGTAATGGGCTTGCTTCAAATGTTTGTTCCAGCACTTAGAACTACGCAAATGGAGCTAATGATTTCTGGTGCAGGAATTATCATTTTCGCAGGATTTACTGCTTACGATGTACAAAGAATTTCTGGACTTGCATCTAAAGGATACAACCCAATAATGCTAGCCCTTAGTTTGTATTTAGATATATTTAATTTATTTATCTATATTCTTAGGTTTATGTTGGTGCTTTCTGGAGATAGGCGATAAAAAATGAAGAATGCAGAATGCAGAATGAAAAATAATTTATAAAGAATTAAATATTTTACATATTACTTCTTCTTAAGACGTCGATCGATTTTTTAACTAAAGTAAAAGTCTTTATACGGGCTAAAGCCCATGATATATGGTCATGTTAACCCCGCGCTTAAGCGCGGGGTTAACAAATGAAGCCCTGCAAGTTTGGAATATAATAAAATCCCTTATCCCTTATCTCTAAATATAAAATCAATCTTTTTCTTTACCAAATCTACATAAGTAATTATTATTCTCGTAATGGCAAAACGACCAACCCCAAAGAAAAGGCGCGCAAAAAGTAATGGCAGAAGCCAATTTGCTAAGTACGAACAGAAGCAAATTAAGCGCCTAGAAAATAGGCAAAACTCTCCATATGCAGTAATTGCAGAGCCAAAAAACAATGCAGATAAGGCTCTTGAGGGTATTACACGAATTAAAGCTTAAGTTTAACGTTCTTTTCTCTTATTTTTATCATGGCACGCAAACGTCACCTTTCTAGGATTGCTGCTATGCAAGTTCTTTTTGAATTAGAACGTAGAGATACAAATCCTAAAGAAGCCTTAGAAAGAAATATTTCAGAGCTTTCTAGGCAATTTGGTGATGTAGACAAAGATTTTGCAGAAGATTTGCTAAATGGAGTAATGGATAAGCATGATGATTTAATAACAAGTGTAGAATCAGATGCTTCTGATTGGTCATTTTCTCGTATGGATCCAATCGCCCGCTGTATTTTACTTATAGGTGCATATGAATTACTTTTTGGAAAAGATGCTCCTTCTCCAGTAGTAATAAATGAATCTATAGAAATTGCAAAAGAATATGGTTCTGCTGAAACTGGAAAGTTTGTAAATGGCGTTTTAAATGCTATAGCACATAGATAGAATATAGGTGCATTTCTAAGGTAAAAGCGCTAAAATTTATTCATGTCGCAACCTGTACCTTTTATAAACTTGGAAAAAGAAATTGGTGTATCTTTTCATAATAAAGATATTTTAGTTCGTGCGCTTACCCATAGAAGTTCTGTAAGACAAAGCAGAGAACATGGGCATAACGAACGATTAGAATTTTTAGGAGATGCTGTACTAGAGCTAGTTTCAACAGAATATTTATTTCAGTTTACAGATAAGTCTGAAGGAGATCTTACTAGCTGGAGAAGTGCTCTTGTAAACGGAGAACATTTGGCAAGTGTTGCTAAGGAAATAAAGCTTGGCGAGTATTTGTATATGAGCAGGGGAGAGGAGTCTAGTGGTGGGAGACAAAAAATTTCAACTCTTGCAAATGCATTAGAAGCACTTATTGGAGCTATTTTTTTAGATAATGGATATGGTAGTGCAAATGATTTTTGCAATACCTACATACTTGTACATTTGAAAGATTTACTTGCTCAAGGGAAACACCAAGACTTTAAAAGTGTATTCCAAGAAAAGTCTCAAGAGCTTCTTGGTGTTACACCTCATTACAATGTTATTTCCGAAGAAGGACCAGATCACGACAAAATGTTTACCTGTGCTGTATTTTTAGGTGAAGAAGAAATTGCACAAGGAAAAGGAAATAGTAAACAGCGTGCAGAGCAAGATGCTGCGAAGAATGGGATTAAAGAGAAAGAATGGAAATAGTAAGTGAAAACAGTAAAACAGTAATTTAGAAATTATAAATATTCATTGCTTTATTGCTTCATTCTATCTATCCCATCTTAATCTCTATATCCACTCCACTAGGAAGGCTAAGACTTTGAAGACTTTCAATAGTCTTAAAAGTTGTTCCTGTTAAATCTATCAATCTTCTATGAGTTCTCATTTCGTACTGATCTCGTGCATCTTTATGAACAAAGGTTGATTTATTTACGGTAAACTTCTTAATTTTTGTAGGTAGAGGAATAGGTCCATGAATTATTGCACCACTTCGTTCTGATGTTTCTACTATTTTCCCTATAGCTTCATCTAAAACTATATGGTCAAAAGCACTCAGGCGAATGCGAATAGATGGAACTTTCTGTGCTGTTTTTTTTGCAGAAGCAGACTCTTTTACAGATTCATTATTATCTTCAGGCTTTTGCTTTTTTGCAGTAGCCTTTTTAGTTGGTTTTTTTTTCTTTTCTGGAGTCATAGCTTTAAGAGGTGAAAAAGAACAAGAAAATAGAGGGGGACTTCCGTCCCCCCTACTTTAAATTTATTTAATAATTTTGGTAACAACACCAGCTCCAACTGTTCGACCTCCTTCACGAATAGCAAATCGTGTTCCTGCATCTAGTGCAATAGGAGCTCCAAGAGTAACGTTGAAGGTTACTTTGTCGCCTGGCATTACCATTTCTACGTTTTCTGGAAGTTCTACAGAACCTGTTACATCTGTTGTGCGGATGTAGAATTGAGGTTTGTATCCTTTGAAGAAAGGTGTGTGGCGTCCTCCTTCTTCTTTGGTAAGAATATATACTTCAGATTCGAATTGAGTATGAGGAGTAATAGAACCAGTAGCTGCAATAACTTGCCCACGTTCTATTTCTTCACGCTCTATACCACGAAGTAGAAGACCAACATTGTCTCCTGCCATTCCTTCGTCTAGCAGTTTGTGGAACATTTCTACTCCAGTTACTACAACTTTGCGTGTTTCTTTAATTCCAACAATTTCAACTTCTTCATTAACTTTTACTTTACCTTGGTCAATACGTCCTGTTGCAACTGTTCCACGTCCTTTAATGGAGAATACATCTTCAATGGACATAAGGAATGGTTTATCAATTTCACGCTTTGGTTCTGGAATCCATGTATCTAATGCATTTAGTAGTTCTTTAAGATGCTCAATTTCTGTTGCATCTCCTTCTACTGCCTTTAGAGCAGATCCTTTAATTACAGGAGTATCATCTCCTGGAAATTCGTATTTACTTAGAAGTTCTCTTACTTCAACTTCAACTAGTTCTAGAAGTTCTGGATCTGTAACCATATCTACCTTGTTTAGGTAAACAACTATATAAGGAACATCTACCTGACGAGCAAGTAGAATATGTTCGCGAGTCTGTGGCATAGGTCCATCAGCTGCAGAAACTACTAAGATAGCGCCATCCATTTGAGCTGCACCCGTAATCATATTCTTTACGTAGTCAGCATGTCCTGGACAGTCTACATGAGCGTAGTGACGCTTTTCGGACTTGTACTCCACGTGGGAAGTAGCAATTGTAATACCGCGTTCGCGCTCTTCTGGAGCATTATCAATTTGGTCAAACGCTTTTTTCTCTGTATCTGG
>DAOWDW010000007.1 GCA_030638845.1 Candidatus Peregrinibacteria bacterium
ATCTGTGTAATCAGTGGACACTATGGTTCAGATTTTTGTGGAAGTAAGATAGGTGTTTGTTGGTTATTAGTATATTGGTGTATTGGTTATTGATAATTGGTTTTACTGCTTTATTGTTTTACTGCTACACTTTTAGCAATGAGAGTCTTATCTGCCATGCAACCATCTGGTCAATTGCACCTTGGAAATTACTTTGGTTCTATGAAGCCAAATTTAGATTTTTTAGATAAAGCAGATGAGAGTTTTTTCTTCATTGCAGATCTTCATGCAATGACATCTGTACAAGATCCATCACTTTTAAGGAAATACAAAGAAGATGCGGTATTAGATTATTTAGCTGCGGGATTTAATCCCGAAAAAACTGTTATTTTTAATCAATCTGAAGTGCCAGAACATACAGAGCTTTTGTGGATATTATCTACTGTATCTCCTATGGGTTTGCTTGAACGCGCAGTTAGTTATAAAGAGAAGGTAGAGAAGGGGATTGCATCATCTGTGGGGTTATTTATTTATCCTGTATTACAGGCTGCAGATATACTTCTTTATAATGCGGATACTGTTCCTGTTGGAAAAGATCAAAAACAACATTTAGAAATAGCTAGAGATATTGCAGTAAAATTTAACAATCAATTTGGGGATACATTAACTGTCCCAGAACCTGTTATTAAAGAAGAAGTTGCTGTAGTACCAGGTACAGATGGGCAAAAAATGAGCAAGAGTTATGGAAATGCCATTCCACTTTTTGGTGACGAGAAGGAAATAAAAAAATCAATAATGGGAATAGTTACAGATAGTAAAGATAAAGATGATCCTAAAGATCCAGATAGTTGTATTATTTATAGAATCCATCGTCTTCTTCTAAGCGAAGAAGATGCATTGGTTTTGGCAGATGAATATAGGAATGGTCTTCCTTATGGAGACGCTAAGAAGAAATTGCTTTCTGTATATATGGATTTCTTTGGGGCAATGAGAGAAAATAGAGCTAGATTAACATCAAAAGATGCAAGAGATGCCTTAGATACAGGTGCTTTACGTGCAAAAGAGGTAGCGGGCAAGACAATGAAGAGCGTAAGAAAAGCCGTAGGATTGCGCTGAGACTAAATATTTGCTATAATAAGGGGAAATATACACACAAACATTATGAAAAATATTAACCTTTCCCGTACTCAAACGCTTAGCGCATTACTAATTGGCGTTATGGCATTACCAGCTCTTACGCAGAATTTTTCTGTAGAAACAGAGCCACCAACTGCACAGTTGGTAACTCTTTATCGTTCTGTAGATGACGAAGGTAAAATGATTCAGGTTGTGGAAGATATGCATAATAAGGCACTAGAGTATAAAGATACTTTTCGTGCACAGAGAAGGGCATATACTAGAGCTGTAGAACGCTGTAGAGATAGACTACGAGATGGTGAAGATATTGAATGTCCAGAATTTAATGATATTGCAACATATGATATAGAAGTACATTTTGCAGCACCGGAAATTAAGCCTTCTAAATCTACTGTTAGAGATTTGTCTGTTGTTGACAGATCTGTCCTTCGCTCTTATACACGAGCAGGTTTTTGTTCCAAAGCAGCAGGAGTATTGCTTTATGATCTTTGTATTTCAATTATTGGAGATAAAGATAGCGAGTCTCCAGTTGGCATAAAGAGTGATAAACATGTTCTTCGTTCTGCAACTCGCAAAGCTGGACCTTCTACTTTAAAACTTCGTTTGCAAATGATAGACGAAGCAATTAGTGGAAGTAAGGACAAAAGGGCAACTGTAAGACCAATGGGATGGAGAGAAGATTTAATTAAATAAAACAATGCGTTAATAAAACAATAAAACCATTCGATACTTCAATTACACTCAGTGTAAACACTTCAATTACACTCAGTGTAAACAAGTTCATGGTAAACAATGCGTAAGCGATTTACACAGTAGAGGCACAAAATTTTGCGCCTCTACCTTAATTGCTTCATTTTTTTATTTCTTTGTTTTAAAGCTGATATACTTATACCAATGTTTAATCTTATATTAGCCTCTGCTAGCCTTCAAAGAAAAAAGCTTTTAGAAGAAATAGGAATTAAATTCTCAGTTATTCCAAGCTCTATTGATGAATCTATTTGTACTGAAGATGATCCGATTAAACGTGCACAAATACTTGCTAAGATGAAAGCGCAAGACATCGCATTATTGAATTCAGATTCTTATGTATTGGGAGCTGATACTTTGGTTGTTTCTGAAACTGGAACGCTTTTGGAGAAACCAGTAGATGAGAATGATGCTCGGAGAATGATGAAAGAGCACAGTGGGACGAAGTCGATTGTTTATTCTGCTATTTGTTTGGTAGATCCATCAGGAAAAATCTATGAAGCACTAGATACATCAATATTATTTTTCAAAGAGTTAACAGATGAAGATATTGAGTGGTGGATAGAATCAAATTTATGGCAAGGGAGAAGTGGTGCTTTTCAAATTGAAGGGAAGGGGCAACTCCTCATAGAAAAATTAGAAGGGGATTGGTCGGGTGTTGTTGGGTTGCCTATATTTATATTGGGGAAGTTATTGGACAATATTCATCTCGTTCATTTTTTGTCTTGCCTGCCCGTCCGAAGCTCGTAGAGCGAAGGTGGGATAAAAAACCAACGACAACTCCCGCTCACCTAGATAGTACCATTCTTCTTTTCCTAGGTGCGAGGGTAATATAGGAACGAACCACCATTCGACAAGCTCATGGCAAGAAAAAAATCAAGCAAACGC
>DAOWDW010000074.1 GCA_030638845.1 Candidatus Peregrinibacteria bacterium
GATAAAGCAATATTAGATACATATGCACTTAAAGGCATTACCCTTGAAGAAAAGAACCCCGAAAAAATAGAACCTCCAACAATGCACGATCTTGTAGATGTATTAATGACAACAGATGGAGGTGAAAATATGGCAAGAACTCTTATGAAATATACCGAAGGAAGTTATGCAGGTATTTTTAATAAGCAAACAAATATAGAACTAGATAATCAAATGGTTGTTTTCCAAATACGAGACCTAGAAGAAAGCTTAAGACCAACAGCTATGTACATAGCTCTTAACTTTATTTGGAATCGAATACGATCTGACATGAAGAGAAGATTCTTAGTAGTAGATGAAGCTTGGAACTTAATGCAACACGAAGACTCTGCACGCTTCCTCTACGGTCTTGTAAAACGGGCACGTAAGTATTACCTAGGGATTACTACCATAACTCAAGACGTAGAAGACTTTATAAATTCACCATATGGAAAGCCAATAGTAACGAATGCCCAAATGACACTACTGCTTAAGCAATCCCCTACTGTTGTAGATAATTTACAAAAACTATTTTACTTAACAGACGGAGAAAAATACTTACTGTTAAATTCCGATGTAGGGCAAGGAGTACTTTTCGCAGGAAACAAGCACGTAGCTATTCAAATTGTTGCAAGCCCAGATGAAGAAAAAATAATTACAACCAATCCAGAAGAAATACTAATTAAGAGAAAAAAGAAGAAGGCGGACAAGGAGAAAAAGGAAGCCGAGAAAGCTAAGGAAGCAATAAAAAATGAAATCAATGAAGACAATGAAAACAATGTAGCAATAAAGAAAAAAGTTGAACCTAAGGAAACTAAAGAACCTAAGGAAGCTGAAAAAGCTGAGGAGTCTGAAGAAGCTGAAGAGTCTGAAGAAGCTGAGGAAAATAAAGAAAATACCATGTATCAAATTAAGAAAGATGCACCAAAAGAAGATGGTAAAAAACCACTTGAAAGCTAAAATTTATTTAACCCTTGAGTCCAAACTCTAAGTGCAACACATGAATAAAGATTATTTAATTTTTTTCATTTATTTCATTTCCCATCCACTACCTTCCATCTTACTTCTGGCTGAAGAGTACCAGGAAGTGCAAAACCAGCAGCTTTCCTGTGCCCTCCTCCATCAAACTTGCCTGCCATTTTAGCTACGTCTACGTCATCTCGTAATGTTCTAAGTGAACCTTTAACAATTCCATCTCTCTCTGATAAAAGTAATGAAAAACGCATACCAGGTACTGCATTAATATAATCTATTGCTCCTGTAAGCTCGCTATAATCTGCCCCTGTTGCCCTAAAATCTCCTTGAGTAACTGCAGATATAGCACCTCCTTCTTTTGTTAGACTTATTTTTTCTAGTACTCGTCCCCATAACTTAACAGTACTCATTTTTGCAGTTCTATAAATAGAATTAACAATTTTTTGCTGAGATGCACCATCTCTAAGCAACCTTGCAACCGTGCGATATACACAGGAAGAAGTATTACTATGAAGTAGCCCCCCAGTATCTGTATATACACCTGTTAGCAAACTTGTTGCAATAGATGAATCTATATTCCATCCAAATTCATCTGCAAATGACACTACTATTTCACAAGTAGATGCAGCCTCTGGAACAATAAAATTAACTGTAGCAAATTTTGGATTATCTTGATGGTGGTCTAAGCAAACAGATGGATATTTATCTGAAAAAAGATCTGGCACATCTTCTAGCATTCCAGTTTGATGTGGGACAGCACAATCTAAAAAAATAGGCACATCACCTTCTTGTAAGAATGGAATACCTTGCATACGCTCTATGCCTGAAAGAAAATTAAAAGTATCTGGAGCTTTATCTTTACAATGAAAACCAACAATAGCATCTGGGTAGTTTTGCTCTAGTAAAAGCCCAATTCCAAGTAATGATCCAATTGCATCTCCATCTGGATTTTTATGACAAATACACAAAAAACGCTTAGCATTATCCATTAATTGACGCGCCTTTTTTACATCTTCGGTATTCAACATAAGGAAAGAATTGTACGAAAAAAGTGATGCACCTAACAACTGTATGATGTTGCGCAAAGTTAAGAACACACTGCTCGCAATAAAGTGTGATGCATGGTTAACCATGCAAAGACTCAAGACGTAAGATATAAGATTCAAGCATTTTCTTACGTCTTATGTCTTATACTATGTATCTTTCTTCACTTCCTTCCAATTCGCACGAAAGCATCGCGCTCCTAGTTTATGTATTTGTTTTATTTCTTTCACTCTTTAGAAGTCTATCTATCCTTTCCCCTCTCTCCGTTCTATCATCTAACTTAAAACAAAGAATTGGTACTCTAGCTCGCCCTAAAACTCCAATTTGCTTCTGTAAACTACCTCTAGAAGATAATAAATACTTAATTGCTTTCTCTGAAAAATACAAAGAACTAACTAGTACTGTTGCATGTGCACAGTCTTCAGATACTTCCACCTCTGTTATAGATACAACTCCACACTCTTTAGGAGCTCCTTTTAAAACAGGAGAAATAATCTTTCTTATAGAAGATGCCAACATTGTAGAACGACGAGACATGATAAGAATGCAAAATACAACTTTATGATACAATACCTCTCCTATGTTAAGAGAATCGAAGTACATTGAAAAGGAGGAAGCCAATATTTTTTTGCAGAATCTATCTAAATTACATGCATTACTAATTGCAAGTATTAAAACAGCAAAAACTAATACATAAACAATTTTACATTCTATATTTTGCATTTTGCATTTATTATGATTGTAGTTTACAAATATTATCCTGTATGAATTCCATTTCAGTAATCTTCGCTGGCACCCCAGATTTTGCTCTCCCATCACTGCAAAAACTAATTGATGATAAAGATATAGATGTTAAATTAGTAATAACCCAACCAGACAAGCCAGTAGGAAGAGCGCAGATACTTACTCCACCACCAGTTAAAGTACTTGCTAAA
>DAOWDW010000082.1 GCA_030638845.1 Candidatus Peregrinibacteria bacterium
ATTTATTTGAATCTCCAGGGACTTACAAAGTTTCTGTAAATGCACTTACAACTAGCGGGAAAACATTTAATGCAGAAAAAACAATTGTTGTTAGAGCTCCTGTATTAAATGCATGTTTTACAACTAGTAGAACATCTGGAAAAGCTCCTCTTGGAGTTTCGTTTAATATGAGTTGTACAACAGGTACACCAACAGGTATCCAGTGGGATTTTGGTGATGGGGTTAAATCTATTGAAAAAAGTCCTGTTCATGTTTTTGAGCGCCCTGGAAATTATGCTGTATTTCTTCGTTTACAAGACGAACAAGGTACAACAAGTCAGGAAATTTTAACCATTACCGCAAATCCTTAACATTATGCAACAAAAAAAAGTTGTCCGAATAATCGCTTTAATTGGAATAATTGGCATTTCTCTAAGTGCATTATTACCAGTTCTAAGTGCATTCTAGGTGGGTAGGTGAGTAGGAAACAGACAGATATGTACAATAGTTTGTTTTACATGCTTACTTTACTACTAGCCTACATGCCTAAATTCTTTGAAGGCATCATCATTTTTCTCTTTTGAAAGAAAGTAGCCAGCTGCTGCAATCATTGCTCCATTGTCTGTACAGTAAGATATTTCTTCGGGGAAAAGAATATTTAAACTAGGTAATCTTTTCTTAAGCATGCTTCTTAGTCTGTTATTCGCAGAAACACCTCCAACTAAGTGTAATTCTTGTATTTCTGGATAATTTTTTGATGCCTTTTTAACTCTATCGCATAAGTGATTACAAAGTGCATATTCATATGAAGCAGATATATTTCTTTTTTCATCGCTATTTAATTTATTATCTTTGTCTCTTAATACATATTTTAGTGAGGTTTTAAGACCAGAAAAGCTCCAGTCGTATCCGTTCTCTCCTTTAAGTGGTAGCGGAAATTTAACATAAAATTCGTCTCCACATTCAGCCTCTTTGCTTATAGATGGTCCTCCTGGATAGGGTAGACCAAGCATTGCAGCTCCTTTATCAAATGCTTCTCCTGCCGCATCATCTCTTGTTTGACCTAGTAATTCTCCATTTGAATGAGATTTCCTTATCCAAAGCTCTGTATGACCACCAGAAACAGACAAAGTAAATGCTGGAAAAGTAGGATTTTCAGCTTTATCTAGCCAAACAGAAGATAAGTGACCAAGAGTATGAGGAATGCCAATTAAGGGCTTTCTCCAAAGCATAGCTAGTGTTCTTGCAGACATTACTCCAACTAGTAATGATCCAAGCAAACCAGACCCTTTTGTTACAGCAATTGCATCTATTTCATCTTTTGATATATTGGCTTGTTTTAACGCTAAATGTAGCATAGGAAGCATGCATTCTACTTGTGCTCGTGCAGCTTTCTCTGGTATTACACCTCCTATTTCAGAAAATGTGTTTTTAGAACTACTTATAGCATTTGCTAGTACATTTGTGCCATTTTGTACTATTCCAACAGCTGTTTCATCACATGATGTCTCTATTCCAAGTATTATCATGCAACTAGTTTAGTATTAAATTGATTTGTTATATACAAAAATTTAAAACTAGTTTTGTAACTTAAAATACCTTCAATTGGACGGTGATATTAAAATTTATAAAAAACAGATTGATTATTTTATATAAATGATTAAAAACATAGTATTTTCGCTTAAACAAGCGAATAACACTAAATTTAACGTCATAGACAGACTATGTAATAAATGGTATAATATAAATAATGTTACAAACTCAAAAATTGGCAATTTTGGGGACATATGCAATGTTTGCAATCATTGTTTCTGTCATCTTCTGGACAAATACTCTAGAAAGTTATTTGGAAAACCATAATGACAATTGGGTAGTTTTTGACGAAAAGCTAGAACAAAATATTTCTAGCTTTTTACATGCAGCTGCATTTAAGTATGACTTAGAAGAAAATATAGATAATTCCATTAATGAAATCTTCCAACCAGAACTAGATAAATGGTCTATTAAACATAAATATAATCTTTCTATTCCTTCAATAAATGTAGATGTACCTGTAAATATGCCATCAATGAAATATTGGTCTAATAGGCAGTGGAACCTTTTAGAAAAGCAGATGCAAATTGGACTTTTATACGGAGCAGTTGCATATCCTCATTCAAGTGAACCAGGTGGAAACGGTTCTTTAATTGTTGCTGGTCATAGTAGTCCTCCAAATGAAAGAGCTTCTGAAAGTGAATTTGCTGACGTATTTGAAAAACTTCCAAATTTAGGAGTGGGTAATCACATTAAAATTACTCAGAATGGTAAAGAATATTTGTATAAGGTAATTAGTTCTAAAGTTGTGCCACCTTCAGATACTTCAATTTTAGCTCAGCAGGATGAAGACGATATTATTACTTTAATTACCTGTTTTCCTGTTGGTACAACAAGGGATAGATTTGTTGTAACTGCTAAATTATCCAATATAACTGAGAATTAAGAAAAATATTTTTAATTCTAAACTATTAATTTTTCACTTTTAACATCTCTCTGCGTATAGTATCTACAAATGATTAATTTCTTTCCATCCCGTCAGGTTGCACTATCTATATATCACTTAGATATTCATTGGTATGGACTTTTATATTTATTAGCATTTCTAATAGCTTATTTTTCTCTTCCAATTCTTAACAGATGGAGAAAAACAAAACTAAAGCATGAAGACTTTGCAAGCATACTAACATGGAGTGTTTTTGGAGTATTAATTGGGGGAAGATTAGGGTTCGTATTTCTATACGAACCTGTTTATTTTTCTCAACATCCATTAGATATTTTTAAAGTTTGGGAAGGAGGAATGTCTTCACATGGAGGCTTTGCAGGTGTAGTAATTTTAATATCTTTTGTGCTTTGGCAAAGAAATTTTTCAATTCTGCGAGTTGCAGACATTGTAGTTATTCCAGCAGCAATTGGACTTGCCTTAGGACGTCTTGGAAATTTAATAAATCAAGAACTTTATGGAACAGTTTCAACGTTGCCATGGGCTATGGAATTTTCCACTGCAGAGGGTCTGCGACATCCATTGCAGATATATGGAATAATTAAAGATTTAAGTATTGCTATGATTTGTTATTACTATTTAAGAAGAAAACCATTTGTTCCAGGAAGAACATTTGCATTATTTTTAATTTTGTATGGGACATTAAGATTCTTGCTTGAATATATTAGAGACCAACAACATTCTCTATTTGATATAGGATTTATTATTTTAACTAGAGGACAAGTTTATACATTACCAATATTATTCTTTGGCCTGTTTCTTTGGTGGAAGAGGAAAGACGCGTATGAGAAATAAAATAAATAAAGTAAACCTGCCTGCTGGCAGGCAGGTGCTAAAATGACTATTATTTATTTTATTTCATTTTTTTAAGAATTGCTCTAGCAATTTTCCGTTCGTCCCATTCCACATTCCCTTCTAATTTACTCATATAATTAAATGGTCCCATCCCACACAGTACAACAGCATCACCCTCTTTTGCTGTATTAAATAAAAACTCTATTGCCTCTTTTCTGTCAAATATCTTATGTGCTTCACATATATCTTTGTCTATGGCATTCCATACTTCTTCTAATACACTATGTGGATTTTCGCCATATGTTTCATCTTCTGTTGCAACAACAACATCTGCAAGTTTACTGCAAATTCTTCCTATTTCTGGTCTTTTCTCTTTCATTCTATTCCCACAAGAACTACACATAACTAGTACTCTTCCTTTATTTTTTGTCATCTCATTAAGAGAAAATAAAACATTTTCATAACTTTTTGCTGAAACTGCAAAATCTACAAAAACAGAAAAGTCTTGCCCTTCATCTATACGTTCCATTCTTCCAGGGATTCCAGGGAAATTTTTTAATGATTCAATTGCGGATAGGCTATTAACATTACATGCAATAGCACAAGAGGTTGCACAAAGTGCATTTTTTACATTAAAAAGCCCAGCAATTGGAAGTGAAAGTTTACAACTTAATTTATTAGGTAAATATATATCAGCCTTACATCCATTTTTAGTTACTTCTATATTTTTTGAATAAACGTCACATTCTTTTCCAGAGGGTGAATATATCATTGAAGAATTTGTTTTGATTGACGAATAATATTCATAAGAAGCATCATCTATATTTAATACTTTTGTTCCTTTGTTTCTTAACATAGAAAAGATAATACTTTTATCTTTTAAATACTGCTTGGTAGAACCATGATAGTCTAAATGTTCTGAAGTTACATTTGTAATAGCTGCAATACTTGGGAATGTAAATTTTGTTCTTCCTTGTACAAGGCCATGAGATGACATTTCTATAACTGCGTGTGTACATCCATTTTTTACTAGATTACGTAGAAATTTCTGAAGCGAAAACTGGCTAATAGATGTTAAGTGTGTGGAATTTTCTACTATTTCATCATTAATTTGAAAAAATGCTGTAGATGCCGCTCCTGTTTTTATTCCATTTTTATTAAGAATATGCGCAAGCATTCCAACTGCTGTAGTTTTACCATCTGTTCCAGTTATTCCTATAATAAATAATTTCCTTGCAGGAAATCCATAAATAAACGCAGCAATAAAAGCTTTAGAATAATGCCACCAAAGTCTTATTGGACTTTTGTTGCCGATGAATCTTTTTAATAATTCCAAGATTTAAAAGAGTAATTATTCTACTGCAAGTACAGCTTTGCATTCATCTATATCCTTTTCAATTTGATTATGCAATTCTTCGATTGATGGAAAATCTTGAATATTCCTAAGAAATTTAGATACATGTATTAAGGCAGATCCTGGTTTATGGTTTACCTTAGTATCTATTAAATGAACTTCACAAGATCTAGACCCATCAAATACAATTCTTGGACCATAATGCATTGCACCCATGTATTCGGTTTCATCATCATCTATTTTTACAGCACAAGCGAATATTCCCTCTTCAAGTTCTATTGGAACATCTGCAAGGCTAACGTTTATAGTAGGGAATCCTACTCTAGTTTCTCCTATGCCTTTGCCAGGAATAACGGAAGCTTGAAATGAAATGGGTAATGTCATATTTATAAGAAATTATATAAAGGAATATTATAGGAAATAAGATTATATTGCTTAATTAAATTAAATACTTTCTGATGAGTGTACATTAATAATTCAACTGATATCCTTTATCCTGTAATAATCTAAATTTCTTTCTATTATATTATCATGAAAAAACAATTTCTTATTTTAAGTGGAGCATTTCTTTTATTTTGTATTGTGACAGTTAAAGCCAGTGCATTTTCTAGAAATCACTTTGATGCAAATTACCTTAATGCGTCAGTATTAATGATGCCCATAAATATGGATGAATGTTTACTTAATCCTATATTATATTGGGACCAAGAAGAAGATAAGTGCATTTCTCAAATAATTCCATGTGTAGACCCAGATGGAGGAAAAAATTATGAAGAACAGGCACATACATTTGGTTGGAGGTCTTGGAATCTTAAAGAATCTGAAAGAAGAATAAGAACTGGAGGTAAAGATGCATGTGTAAATGGAAAACTAAGAGAGCATTATTGCCTGAATGATAATATTGTTTTTGAAGACATAGAGTGCCCAAATGGATGTAAGAATGGAGAGTGTCAGTCTGGCTCTGGATCTTCTATACCAAATGATGATGAAACAATATGTAAAGATTCTGATGGCGAAGACTTCTTCACAAAAGGAACTTATGTAATTATTAAATCTGATGGATCAAAACAAAGTGATAGTGATGGTTGTTATAGCAATGGAGATTTATATGAATATGTCTGTGATCCTGTATATGGTGATGTAGATGTAGTTAGATATACTTGTCCATTTGGATGTAATGATGGTAAGTGTAATAAATATGGATGTGATAAAAATGGTTTATGTAAAGCCCCTTCTTATTCATCTTCTTCATCAAGTATTAAATGTGCTATGAATGGAGAAGAAATATTTCCTTCAAATTTAGATGGAAATAGACCAACTATTTGTTGTAGTGAAAATGCAGGTCATAAATCTATTTCTAAATTTGTTAACGGTATGTGTCTTCAATCTTTAGGTGGTGCTGTTGCTATATGTATAGAAAATTGGTCTAGTACTTGTGGTGATGGGGAATGTAGCGATGAAGAAGATAAGTGTACTTGTCCAAAAGATTGTAATGAGAATTCTTATTCTTCTTTTTCTTCTTCTTATTCTGTTCCAGATTTAAATATTCCACCTGCAGGATTTGAGGATGAAGTTATAGTAAATATGACAGAATACAAAAATCCATTTCCAGATACAAATATGGATGAGTTGTCAGGAAGAGCAGCTGCAGAACTTTATAGACGGGCTGTACTTGGAGGTTTTCCAGATGGGCAATTTAAGGGCGAAAGACCAGTAAATAGAGCAGAGGCTGCTAAATTCCTATTGCTAACAAAGTTAAAAAATATTGATGAACATATGAACAATGGGAGATTTCCAGATGTTATGGAGGGGCAGTGGTATACAAAGTTTGTAATTAAGGCTGCAAACATGGGAATAATTAACGGACACCCAGGAGGTCACTTTAAGCCAGCAGACCCTGTTAATACTGCAGAATTTCTAAAGATGATAGCAAATACATTTAATCTTTCTGTAGATCTTCCTTATTCATATAGTGATGTATCTTCAACTGATTGGTTTGCTCCATATACTGGAATTGCACAGAAGTACAATTTGTTTTCGCATAGAACATCTAAATTAGAGCCAAGCAGAGCATTAACAAGAGAAGAAGTTGCTGTTGCTATTTATCAGTTCTTGCAACATAGGTAACAAATATATTTTGTTTTTTTATGAATAAAAGATAATATTCATTAGAAATAGCCATTTCTACGAAGCTTGCGAAGCAGATCATGGCGGAGAGAGAGGGATTCGAACCCTCGGGACCCTTGCCGGGCCCAACGGTTTTCAAGACCGTCACAATCGACCACTCTGTCATCTCTCCACTTACTATTATACCCTAGAGATAGTTGTTAGTCTTTCTTAAATTTGAAATAATCTGACATCTGCGTAATCAGTTCTGACAAATGTGTTACAATGTAACACAAGAAAATTTTATGTATTACAATGTAACACAAACGGTGAGTTGGTGGTTTAATATAGCAGAGCATAGGGTAGCTTTACGGCATGCCGTAAAGCTACCCTATGCTCTGCTATATTAAACCACC
>DAOWDW010000003.1 GCA_030638845.1 Candidatus Peregrinibacteria bacterium
CTATTAAGCTTGGCAGAAATAAGAGCAAATATGGGTATAGAAACTAATGTAAATGAAAGACTTCAAACAAGAATAGAATATGCAATGCTAAATTCCCAAGATCCTAGACTTATCTCCATAAGAGATACTTTAGGAATAACAGAGCTAGCTAGTAATGTAGTAGATAAGATTATGGAAGTTGCTCAAACAGAAGTAACAACAGATGTTGTAGTAGAGGGTATAGCTTTCTTGGATGCTGTGGAGTTTGTAATAGATGACAGTATTGTACTATCTGAGATTCCAACTGAAGGGGTTGTAATTATTGGATTTGGTGACACGTGTGATACAAATTTAACTCCTGGAGAAAGCAGACTTTCAGATTGGACTGCTACAGTAGGTAAAACATTTAATACTACATTAGCTGTTTCTTTAGAACACGATGGAGAATATTCATTTAGCTTTAGAGGAATGCGAGATTGGATAACAGATCAAACAGATGTATTAATAGATGGCAATTCTCAATTTCAACTAGTAAATGGTTTTCAGGGTAAGAATCTAAATAAAAAATTCCAGGTACAAGCAGGCATCCACACAATTGAATTAAGAAATCTAAGAGCTCCAAATGAAGCAGGGGTAACCAATGGAGAATTTATACTTATGAAGACTGATGACCTAGTGCCAACCATTGCATTAGAAATGGAGACAGGTTTTGTTGCGGATCACAAAGAAATTAGTCCAATAAAACAGTTTACTATTCTTTCAGAAGGACAAGTGGAAACAGTTATAGGGCCAGAAGCACTTTCAAAAGCCTTCGCACCAATATTACACTTTAATAATGGTGAGATTTATGATGTACCTATGGCTGTAAACGCAATATTTGCACAGATGGGAGATGATTCAGGAAGTAATACTGGAAAGATGGATTTGAGTATGTATAAAAGAAATATTGGACAAGATATTCCATTTTCGCAGAGAGAGAATTTTCAGCCAGCAGTTTATTCTTCATTTTTAGAAAGTGATGCAGATGGTGAAATTGCAATAAATTATTATTTCTTTTATCCAAGAAGTAATTGGTCTGAATATGGTGGGCAAAACACACACGAAGGAGATTGGGAAGGTTGTACTGTTTTCTTGAAAGAAGTAAATGGTGTATATGAACCTGCTAGAGTGGCAGTAGCTCAGCATGTTGAAATTGCTGATGGGCATACATCAAAAACTGATGGAGGAGATAAAAAAGATTGGTCAGAATTAGCATCACCAGATAATAAACTACATCTCTATGTTGGTCTTGGAGGTCATGCTACATATTTTGAATCAGGAGAAACCAATTGGCCAGATGTTAATCCATTAGATACTAATGGAGATGGAGATAATTATAATGATGGTCTAGAAAAACATTATGGAGATGGAACTTATATAGATACTTCTGATTTTGTTAATTATGTACCCAGAGCAGGTGAATTAGCTACTGACCACTGGATGGCTTACGGTGGGATATGGGGAGGCAGTAATACTGGTGGTGCTCTTGGATTAGGAGATACTGCTCCTAGTAGTCCTATGTTTTCAAGTTATGCAATTCCTAAAGACGAAGCAGGTCTTTGGTGGTATGATCCTTGGCAATGGTCAGATGATTTTAGATAGTTTCAATATATTTGTATGAGTAATCGAATAAATTTAGTTATAGGGAATGTAGTTACAATTATTGTAGGTGCGTTCCCTATTATTTATTATTATGGATATAAATTTGCATTTGTATTGTGCTATCTAGATACGGATAGACTTGACAGAAGAGTTAGATTATCTATAAGAACAAGCTATGAATGTTTAATTGATGAATTAAACGATGTGTTAATTTTCCCACACTATATATATATATTGGGTTTTGTTGTCCTATCAATCTTTCTTATAAGGAAAAAAACATCTCTATTTAAGAGTGTTGTTTGTTATGTTGTTTACTATGCATTAGTTATTGCTTCTTTCTTTTTGTTAATAGGAATCTTTTCCTTTGCCTAATTTACATATTAATATCCCTCTCTGCATAACCAGAATTATCTTTAATTTCCCAAACACCTATAACACTTGCAAATCGTCTGAACCACTGATGACACAGATGACACAGATGACACAGATTTTTATTTATTTAAACTTATCTATATAAAAGAAATCTGTGTAATCCCTTCTTTTTACTTAACCGTTACCGATTTTGCAAGGTTTCGTGGCATATCTGGATTCATCCCCCTTTTTACTGCTAAGTAATAAGCAAGTACTTGAATAGGAATTATGTTAACTATTGCTTGTGCTACTCCTGCATTTGGTACTTTTATCCATGTATCAAATGCATCACTTTGAATTGGAGAAACGCCTATTGTATTTGCTCCTCTAGCTTTTAGCTCAATAGTGTTGCTTATAATATCTGGGAATATTTCGTCATCTCCTGCCAAGGTAATACAAGGAGTCCCCTTCTCTACCAATGCTATTGGGCCGTGTTTTAATTCACTACCTGCAAATCCTTCTGCATGCACATAACTAACTTCTTGAATTTTTATTGCACTTTCAAGCGCCATTGGGAAATTCCAACTCTTTCCTATTATATAAAGATCACTTTCATCTTTCATATTTTCTGCAACCTCTTCTATAAATTTTATATATCTTGGGTTTAACATATCATTAATAAGAGATGTTGTTTCCAAAAGTAGCATTTTGCCTTCCTTAAGTTTATTTTTCATAGAGTATGCAATAAGCATAAGTACTGCCATTTGTCCTGTGAGAGCTTTGGTAGAGGCTACAGCACGTTCTGGACCAGCATTTATAAGTAGAGTGTCATCTGCTTCTCTTGCAATTGTACTGCCTTCACTATTTATAATGGCCAATACTTTTGCCCCTTTACTTTTTGCAATTTTCATTGCTTCTAAAACGTCTGCTGTTTCTCCACTTTGACTTACAACTATAAGTAAGCTTTCAGATGTTAAAAAGTGGTTATAGAGTTTAAATTCTCCTGCTGACGTAACGTTTACGTGTTCCTGCGCAACTACCGAGAAAAAGTATTCAGCTACCATGCATGCTTTGTGAGCTGTGCCACATCCTACTAAAAATGTTCCTTTAGAATTTCTTATGGCTTCTCCTAATTTTTTAATTTGTTGCTCATTTTGATTAACTGCTCTAGCTATAGAATCTTTTTGTTCCATTATTTCTTTTAGCATAAAGTGATCAAATTCTCCTTTTTGTGCTTTTTCTATAGACCACGTAATTTCTATTTCTCGTTTTGGGTGTTCTTCCCCTGTTTCTATATCTGTAAATAGAATACTTTCGCCATTTGTTACTACCATTTCTCCGTCATCTAAATATTGTACTACCTTTGTATGTTCCATAAATGCTGGAATATCTGATGCAATAAAATATCCTGTATCTTTTTTAACTCCAATGATTAATGGACTTCCTGTTCTTGCTGCTACTAGTGTTTTACTGTTTAGGTCCATTGCGAGTAGTCCATATCTTCCTTTAAAGCGTTTACAGGCACTTCTTACTGCTTGTGCAAAATCATTCGTGTTCTTTAGTTCTTCTTGTATTAAATGTGGAATTACTTCTGAATCTGTTTGAGATTTAAAATCATATCCTTTTTGCTTAAGTTCTTCTCTTAATTCTTCATAGTTTTCAATAATTCCATTATGAACAACAGCAATAGAGCAATCTTCACAAATATGAGGATGAGCGTTTTCTTTTGTTACTCCACCGTGTGTTGCCCATCTTGTATGTGCAATAGCAAGATTTGATTGCATTGTAAAATTATTACTATCTACCTCGCTTATTTTTCCAATATCTTTCTCTAATAAAATAGAATTCCCCTCTTCTTTTATTGCTATACCCCAAGAATCATAGCCTCTGTATTCAAGGTGCTTAAGTCCTTCTATTACCAATTTTCCCGCGTCATTGCGATTTCCAATGTATCCAAAAATTCCACACATATGGCGCATGAAACAGGAAAAAGGCTCTTAGGTCAATGGGGTCACCCGTTTATTTTATTAAAAATATCATTGACGTCATAAACCGTATCAC
This sequence comes from Candidatus Peregrinibacteria bacterium, assembly GCA_030638845.1. Taxonomy (GTDB): domain Bacteria; phylum Patescibacteriota; class Gracilibacteria; order Peribacterales; family Peribacteraceae; genus JABGQH01. The sequence continues at coordinate 4,033 of DAOWDW010000003.1, forward strand.
ATAACATTCGTCCGCTTAAATTATGCCAATTATTAAATCAGCCATTAAACGGGCAAAACAAAATGGGGTTCGTCGTGCACGAAGACTCCCCTTTAAAACGAATATGAAAACCATGATTCGCAAAATTTCAGATCTTGCAAAAGAAGGTAAAATGGATGAGGCAGAGGCATTGTTGCCAACTGTATATAAAGTAATAGATACCGCAGCTAAGAAAGAGATTATTCATCCTAAAAATGCCGCTAGAAAGAAGGCACATGTTGCTAAGGTTGTTGCAAAGAAGACTTCAAAGTAACATTAATATATGAATGTTTTAGCACTGGATATAGGCCTTAGGCGCACAGGCGTTGCTTTTGCAGATGTGTCTACAGGAGTACCTGTTGCCTTAGACACAATTCATCATAAAAGTTTTGATGAATTATTTTTACGAATTAAGAAAATTTTAGAAGATAAGAAAGTAAATCACATGGTACTTGGTCTTCCACTTCTTCCTTCTGGAGATGAGGGTGAGCAGTGTGAGCATGTAAGAAATTTTGCAAATCTTCTTGAAAACGTTATTACTTATTCAACAGTTGACGAAAGATATACATCATTTTCTAATAGAGAGGTAGATTCTGATGCTTCTGCTGCAGTACATATATTGCAAACTTATTTAGATTGTTCTGAAAAGTAGATTTATTTATTGTTACTGGTATTTGGTTGATGATCTGCAATGTATTTTCTCATTGCTTCCAAACATCTTATTCTTTTTTTATTGTGCCCTCTATAAATTTTAGATTCTAGGAAAAGTAAAATATCATCTATTCTAAATACTAATCTATTGCCATTTCTTAAAGCTACAAGACCTTTTTTTCTCCACTGATCAATTGTTTGAATATCTATATTAAGTATTTCCATTATTTCCATTTTTGTTAACATCCCGCTTGTGTTATTTTTGTTTCTTGTATTTGCATCTGTACCATTTTTTTCATGAAGAGCTTTTTTTAATTTATTTAATGCTGATATTAGCAATTGTCCGACTCTTCCTTTAGTTACACCTATTAAATCTCCAATTTCTTTTAGTGTTTTTGGTTCTAATATTTCTTCTCCATTTTCACTTAATCCAAAGCGCATTCTTATTGCAAATTGTTGTCGATTATTCAATCTTTGCATTGCAATTTCAATATTTTCTTTATCTACAGTATTTTGAGCAAGAATTTCGAACTCATTTGTTCTGAAGTCTGCTATTTGACCATTGTAACGTTCACCATCTTCTTCATCGCCATTTATTTGGATAGCTCTATTACGTTTTTCGTTTTCTTCAGGTATAGATCTTGTGTAATTATTAATTATTGACCAAGTAGCATATGTTGAAAATTTAAAACCTTTTGCAAAATCGTATTTTCTAACTGCTTTCATTAGAGACATATTTCCATCGCTAATTAGCTCTAAAAATGTTTGTGAGGATTTGTATACATATCCTTTGGCTATATTTACAACAAGGCGCAAATTGGTTGATATTAATATATTTCTCGTTTCTTCAATTTTTCTATTCAATTTCATTAGTTTAATGTACATACTCCTTTTCTTTGTTAATGATTTAGTTGTACCAATACTTTCTCTTAAATCGTTTGCTTTATATTTTAAGTAATTTAACTTCCTAAACAGTTGTACCTCTTGTTCTTTATTTAACAAAGGAAATGAAAATAAATTTGCTATATAAGCTCCTGCATCACCACTTTGAGGTGGTGCTTTTTTAAATTCTTCTAATTCTAAAATAGAGGCTGTAACCTTTCTCTCTCTTCTACTGCCTGCTTTTATATTTGGGAATTCACAGTTTCCTATGCACTCTAAGTCTAAATCTATTATAGATTTATCTATTTCAGTATTAATAATTTCTCTTACTTTATCAAATGGTATATCAAGTTCTACAGATATTTCTATAACATCATGTCCATTTAAAAATTTATCTAATACTTCTTTTTCTTTTCCTGTTTTATTTTCTTCTCTGTACTTTATAACTTTGTCATCACTTTCTTCTATTCTGTTAATAGATGTTCTTATGTTTCCTATGGTCCTATTAAATTGCATAACCAATGCTTTTATAATTTGAGAGTGTACATCTCCTCGTAATAATCTTATTTTTATCTCTTCATTTAATTGTCTTTTTTTACTATCTGACATCCGACTAAATTCTGTTACTTTTTTTATTTCAGTTCTATATTTATTGGTAAATTCATGTAATTGTTCTTCAGTAATACCTTTTTTTGTTGTATCACATTCATTAGCTTCTAAATTTTTCATATCAAGAATTCCTTCTGCCATCCATCTGCATACTGTTTTGAGTGATATTCCAAATCTTTTTGCTATGTCATCTTTTGTCAATATAGATTGGCCATCCATTGTTATTATTTCTCCACTCTCTAACACTACAACTTTAAGTGGTTCATCGTGATTTGTTTCTTTTTTTTCTGAAACATCGTTTGGGGTGTAAGTGTCTACCATTATCCGTATAATTAACTAAAATAGCTACTTTGTCAATTCACTCTATTGTATATTTATTAAATCTATTTATTACCTACAGAAACTTATATAGTCTTTATTTGACAAACTCTGAATAATCATTAAAATAGTATCCTTTGCTCATTTTACATCCTTCGTAATACCAAAAATTTATTGCTACGAAATACAATATACTTAATTTATTGTCTAGCCAAACAGTGCATTAAACTTTTATTTCTGTCAATATTTTGGTAAAACAAGGGTTGTCCTTTCTTCCCAGAATTTATGTCTAATGTTGTTTCACAATCCGGCGCCACCTCTCAGCAGGGAGCAAAACAGTTTGTCCTCGATTTAGATGAACTGCTTCACAACCTATTTCTTGTTCTTACAGAAAAAGAATCTACTGTAATAAAACGTCGTTTTGCATTGCAGGGAAATTCTAAAGAAACGCTCGAGAAAATTGGTAAACACTTCAATGTAACCCGTGAAAGAATTCGCCAAATTGAAAGCATTGCATTATCTAAATTAAGAAGAACTGTTCGTACAACAAGATTAGATGAAGTTAATGACATGGGTAAAAGAATACTTCAAGCAAAGGGAGGAGTAATGACAGAAGACAATATTATCTCCGAGGTTTTGCAGCATATTCAAGGTGGACATGAAATGGACGGAGCTGTTCTTCGTCTTTCATTCTCTATAGATACCGAAATGCATAGAGGTGGAAAAAGTAATACATTTAGACCTTTCTGGAGATTGGAATCTCTTGCCATGCAAGACATTCAACTTATTGTGAATAACGCAGTTAAAATTCTTAAGAAAAGAAAGGCATGTATGCAGACTGATGAAGTTGTATCTGCTCTTCAATCATTAAATTTATTTGAAGGTCGTATGCCAAGTAACGAACTTATAATTAGTTGTTTAAGTATAGATGAAAGATTGCGTGAAATTCCTGAGGGCTGGGGTCTTACTGACTGGCGTTTTGTTAGACCACGAAGTATTCGCGATAAAGTAGAAATTATTCTAAAGAAAATTGGGGAACCTCTTCACTTTATGGAAATTGCAAATAAAATTCGTGAAGCAGGATTTGACCATAAGAATGTTACTGTTCAGGCAGTACATAACGAACTCATTCGCTATCCTCAATTTGTATTAGTTGGTAGAGGACTTTATGCACTTAGAGAGTGGGGTTACGAGCCAGGAACTGTTGCAGATGTTATTGAAAATATTCTTAGGGATAAAGGACCTCTTTCAAAGAGAGAGATAATTACAGAAGTTGCCAAACAGAGAACAGTTAAGGTGGGAACTATATCTCTAAATCTACAGAAGATGCCTTACTTCACTCGTGTTGGACGTGCTGTATATGCTTTTGATGAAGCGAAGAAATAAGATTATTCTTCTTCTATCTTCCCTTTAAATAATTTATGTGTAATGTTTTTTCATCTCGATCGTGTATATATTTTTTACTAGCACTTAGCTTAAGCTTTCTTACTTCTTGTTTTAATGAAATAGAAAGATTGCCTCTCCCAGAAGGAGTACAGATTATTTCTGGAGTTGTAAGACCTGCAAAGCTTTCATTGGTTAGACGTGGTACTCATATTTTATATCAAGATACTTTGCAGCATGTGTACCTTGAAAGTACTATTGTAAATTTAGCTCAACATGAAAATTCATTAGTTTCACTTAGTGGAATTTATGAAATGAATTCAGATTCTAACTCCCTTCCTGTATTTGTCGTTGAAAGCATTCTTGAATCTGAAGATACTACAAAAGAATGGAAATTATCTATATTAGATGTAACTGTAAAGACACCTGTAGATTGGGAAAGGCATCAGTCTTTTGGAGGTGTTCATTTTACTGCTTCTGGTAGTAGTCAGGCTGTTGTAAGTCTCTCTAGAGAACCACTTGAGGAAGAGGTTCCTTCTGGGGAATCTATTGCCATAAGTGGTAAGCCTGCATTCAGGCAAATTGATGAAGCTCTTGGGGTGCAGACAGTATTTGTATTACTAGAAAACGACATGTTAGTTCTTACATTCAATCCAAATAAAAGTGTGAATGAAGAAATACTTCGCATTCAATGGACAAAGCTTTTGTCTACTCTTAGCTTTTCATTACAATCATCTTCATCTGTTATTTCTGGTAGTGGCTCTAGCGGTAATGGTGCTCCATGCGGGGGTCCTGCAGGACTTCTATGTCCTACCGGAGAGTATTGTGAGGTTACAGATTTTAAAGAGGACATAGGGTCTTGTAAGAAGATATAGGGTTAATAATTTCGAAGCTCGAAATCCGAAAAAAGAATTTATAATATTTCGATATTCGATATTCGAAATTTTTCATATGATTTCTATTTTGAAAATAAATCATATTAACTAGTTAGATATAAATAATGGGTGTACGAGTATACACCACAATAATTTCAATTGCCTTGCAAGTGTAGTTTTTTGACTTGTATTTCTAATTATATACAGTGGTGTACAACCATTCACCTTTAAATTATTTCTCCCCTACCCTAACATGCCAAAAGCATCCTCTACCCCTGTAAAAGTTATGACAATGTCTTCTCAAAGTTCTACTTCTGGTTCTAAAAAAGAAGAATCATCTAAAGCAGAAGCAATTACTCAAGCTCTAGCTCAAATAGAAAAACAATATGGAGTTAGTGCAATTATGAAAATGAATGAAAATCATTCAAAAAATATTAAAAGATACCCTTCCGGATCTCTTTCTTTAGATATTGCTCTTGGTGGTGGTATTCCAGAAGGAAGAATAATAGAAATATTTGGACCAGAAAGTTCTGGTAAAACAACTCTTGCTCTTCATGCTATTGCAGAAGTTCAGAAAAAAGGAGGAAGAGCAGCGTTTATAGATGCAGAACATGCATTAGATATTCAGTACGCAAAGAAAATTGGAGTTTCCATAGATCAACTTTTAGTTTCTCAACCAGATAGCGGAGAACAAGCTCTAGAAATAACAGAGACACTTGTAAGAAGTGGAGCTGTAGATATTTTAGTTATAGATTCTGTTGCCGCCCTTACTCCTCAGGCAGAAATAGATGGAATGATGGGAGATAGTCACATGGGATTGCAAGCAAGGTTAATGAGTCAAGCTCTACGAAAATTAACTTCTATAGTTAGTAAAACTAATTGCAGTGTTATTTTCATAAATCAAATTCGTATGAAAATTGGTGTTATGTTTGGAAATCCAGAAACTACTACTGGGGGAAATGCTCTTAAATTTTATGCTTCACTTAGATTAGATGTAAGGAGAATTGATAAAATATTAGAAAAGGCAGTTATAGAAGGAGGCGCAAAAGAACAAGAAATAGTTGGGAATAGAACCAGAGTAAAAGTGGTAAAAAATAAAGTTGCTCCTCCATTTAGACAGGCAGAGTTTGATATTTTGTATGCAAAAGGAATAAGTATAGAAGGAGACATACTAGATTTAGGTGTTAAATATGGAGTATTAGAAAGGTCTGGTGCATATTATAGATATGGAGAAGATACAATTGGTCAAGGAAGAGAACAAGCTCGTATATTTTTAAAGGAAAATAGTAAATTATCTGAAAAACTCATGAAAGAAATTAAGAAGTGCGTAGATATTTCTTAAAGTTTTACACATTTATTCCACAATTGTTTAAGAGATAGATAAAAAGTTATCCACACTTGCTTATCTATCTCTTGTGCTTTATGTTTTTTTCCACATTATTTTCATAGATATGAAATTAAAAAAGAAATAAGGCAAACTTAGTGTCTTTATTCGAAGTACCTAAGAGTGCATACTACCTCTCCAATGCCAATAGATACAATTAACCAATCGGCTACTTTAGCTACTCAGCCTCATTCTACAGATGCAGAGAGAACAGTTTTAGGTGCTCTTTTATTAGATCCTGATGCGATTATTAAAGTATCTGATTTTCTTATTCCTTCAGATTTTTATGATCCAACATACAGAAAAATTTATCAGGCAATAACTGATTTGCATACAGATCATGAGCCAATAGACTTTGTCACAGTTAATTCTAGGCTTGCTGGAGATAAAAAAATTCAAGATATTGGAGGAAGTGCTTTTCTTGCAGATATTGCGTCTGAAGTTCCAACTTCTTCCCATGTATATCAGTATGGTCAAATTGTTAAAACAAAAGCAGTAAGGAGAAGAATAATAGAAGCTGGAGATAAAATAAAAGGAATGGGATTTGAAGAAGATCGTGCTATTCCAGATGTGCTTGAGGATGTTGAAAGAACTGTTTTTCAAATATCCAATACATTTCTTAAAGAGAAATTTATTCATATTCGAGATATTCTTC
>DAOWDW010000072.1 GCA_030638845.1 Candidatus Peregrinibacteria bacterium
GGTATATCTGGGAAAATGCGAATCCACATTTTTCCTCCACGCTGAACACTACGAGTCATAGCACGTCTGGCAGCTTCTATTTGTCTTGCAGTTATCTCTCCAGTAGACATAGCCTTTAACCCAATAGAACCAAACGCTAGCCTAGAGCCACGGTATGCCTTTCCAGCGAACGCCCCTCGGCGTCGCTGTACTTTCCTGTATTTGACTTTCTTAGGCTCTAACATGAATTATAAGTGGAGGGAAGCAGATTGAACATGCTCAACTTTTTTAAACACCATTCCTTTGTAGATCCAAACCTTTATTCCAATTGTGCCGTATCCTGTGGCTGCACTTTTTCTAGCAAATTGAACATTTGCTCTTAAGGTCTGCAAAGGAATATTGCCGTCTTTAAATAGTTCACTTCGTGCAATTTCTGCGCCATTCAATCGTCCTGAAACAGATACCTTTATTCCTTGGCATCCAGATTGCATAGCCTTCTCTATTGCCATTCTTGCTGCACGACGAAATGGCATTCTTCTTTGAATTTGCCCTTGAATTGTTTCTGCAATTACATGAGCATCTCCATCTGGATTTCTAATTTCTTGAATATTAACTGCAAAAGTACCACCAAATTTCTTTTCTAAACTAAGTCTTAGTTCTTCTATTGCACTTCCTTGTTTTCCAATAATTACACCTGGCTTACTTGTATGAATAGTAATTGCTGTATTCTTGCTTCTTTCTATCTCTATTTCACTTATACCAGCATCCGTTAATTTAGTTGTAATGTATCTCTTTATAGCAACATCATCTAAAAAGAACTTTCGATAACGTTTTCCCTTAGCAAACCAAGTACTTGCCCAAGAATGTGTTATTCCGAGTCGGAAGCCGTTGGGGTTTACTTTTTGACCCATAGTTATTTAGAGGAATTGGATGCACCTAAAGATTTCGAGGCATCGGCGGTTTTCGGACTTTTATTATCCGAACCTTCCGACTTCTTCGAATGTTTCTTGTCTAATTTAACAGGAGTTTCTTTAGATTGTGAACTAGATTCTTGCTTTTTTAAGCTTGTAGACTTCTTTTTGCCATCATTCTTTGCTGCGCCCGCGACCTGTCCCGCAGAACCTTGCGGGGAGGGGCGCTCTAATGGTTTTGTTTTTTTAGCTTCTTTGACCTCTTTTCCATTTTTCATTACTTCAGGATGTCCTAGTTCTACCGTTATGTGGCTTAAGAACTTTCTAATTCTTCGCATTCTTCCACGAGCCATAGGAATGCCTCTATGGTATGTAATTGCTTTATTTACAATAATAGATTTAATAATTAGCTCGTCTGGATTTTGCTTGTCATTTTGTTTAGCGTTTGATGCTGCAGATTTTATTACTTCTTCTAGTATTCGTGCGGCTTTCTTATTTGTTCGCTCTAGTGATGCCAAAGCTTTTGGCACAGACATAGTACGTACCATCTTGGCAACTAGGTTGGCCTTCTTAGGAGCAATGCGGACGGAGCGTAGATGAGCTTTCATGAATAAAGAAAAAAGAAATATTATTTACCCTTAGCTTGGGAATCGGCCATTTTTCCTCCATGGCCTTTAAATTTGTTAGTCCAAGCAAATTCGCCAAGTTTATGACCTACCATTTGCTCTGTTATATAAACAGGAATGAAATCTTTACCGTTATGGACTGCGAACGTAAAACCTACAAACTCTGGTGGAATATCTGAATTTCTGGCCCAAGTTTTTATAATTTTCTTCTCGCCTGCCTCGACCATTTTCATGACCTTCTTTAGAAGTTTTTCATCGATGTATGGACCTTTCTTTAGTGATCTTGCCATGAGAAGAAAAAGAGAAATAAAATGAGAAATAAAAAATTTATCGCCTGCGTTTCTTAAGGCGACGGTTACGAACAATTAAACGATTCGAGTCTTTTTTAGCGTTACGCGTTTTTACACCAAGTGCTTTCTTACCCCAAGGAGTCTTAGGTGCCTTAAGGCCAATAGGACTATGCCCCTCTCCTCCTCCATGTGGGTGATCTACTGCATTCATAGATTTTCCAAGAACCTGAGGTCTTCTACCAAGCCAACGCATACGACCAGCTTTTCCAATACGAATTAGATTATGCTCGCTGTTGCTAACAGCACCAATACTTGCATGGCAATTTTCGTGTACCTTCCTAGTTTCTCCACTTGGTAATTCTATAATTGCAAAGCCAGAATCACATCCAGCTAATGTTGCAGATGCACCTGCACTTCTTACTATTTTTCCACCCTGTCCCAAGCGCATTTCAATGTTATATACCTTGTATCCAGATGGAATATTTTTCATTTGCATTCTGTTTCCAGTTTTTACTTTTGTTCTGTCTGCACACACAATTTGGTCTCCTTCTTTAAGTCCTTCTGGAGCTAAAACATATCGCTTTTCTCCATCTTCATAATGAATTAAGGCAATATATGCAGATCTATTTGGATCATATTCTAAAGATGCTACCTTTCCTGTAATACCCAACTTATCTGTACGTTTAAAATCTACAATACGATAAAGCCTCTTATGTCCTCCTCCTCTATGACGCACGGTTATGCTACCAGAACTATTGCGTCCGGAGCATTTCTTTTTACCGAAGGTTAAGCTTTTTTCTGGTCTCTTTTTAGTTAGACCAGAGAAGTCTGCAACCGACATATTTCGGCGTCCTGGGCTCGTTGGTTTCAGTTTCTTAACTGGCATGAATAAAGGAAAGTTATAGTGAAGTTAGGTCTAAATCTTTTTTGGAGTTAAGTGTTATAAACACTTTTTTTATGTGCTGTCTCTTTTCCATAGTCCCACCTCGTATTTTTCTTGTTTTTTTAGGGACTCTCATAGAACGAATACTTGCAACATCTAAATCATAAAATCTTTTAATCGCCTTCTTTACATCTATCTTTGTAGCTTTTGTAGCAACTTTAAGCGTATATACTCGTGTATCTCCAGTTTTCTGGGACTCGGCTTTCTCTGTAACTATTGGGCCTAATATAACGCGGGATAAATCCATAAAGAAATGAAAAATTATTTTTTAGAGGGGGAAGATTTTTTAACTTCCTCAGCTTCTTTAGACTCTTTAGCTTCTTTCTTTGCCTTAGCTGGAGCTTTCTTTGTAGTTGATGGTTTTTTAGTTTCTTTAGCTTCCTTAGACTCTTCAGCTTCTTTAGCTTCTTTCTTTTCGGATTTCGAGCTTCGGATTTCGGATTTTATCGAATCTTTCTTCGCTCCAAATATCTCCTCAACTTTCTTTATCGCGTCTGTCATAAATATTATCGATCTTGAATTAAGAATATCTACAGGATTTAAATAGCCAACTTGAACAGTTTTTACTCCTGGAATATTTCTAACAGAAAGCTGTAAATCATTATTACTTTCTGGAAGTACAAAAAGAATAGAACGTCCTAGTTCTACAGGAAGTTTTGTAAGTAAGGCTGATGCTTTCTTGGTGCTCCTTTCTTCTTTGTATCCTTCTAAGCCAATTATTTTACCTGCTACTGCCTGAGCAGAAAGACAAGATCTTAACGCTGCCTGTCTCATTTTATGTGGCATATCTTTAGTAAAATTCGTATTATTTCTTGGGCCAAATGCTTTTCCACCACCTCTAAGCAGTGGAGATCTTACAGAACCTCTTCGTGCTCTACCTGTTCCTTTTTGTGCATATAGTTTCTTTGTAGAACCACGTATTTCACCCCTGCTCTTTGCATGGGCAATAGAGTAGCGTCTATTACTCTGCTGACGAATTACTGCCTGATGCATAAGTCCATCATTAATAGCAGACTCGAAGACAGATGCAGGCAATGCAATAGTGCCTTTCTTTGTGCCAGTTGATGTATATACATCTATATTCATTATGAAGCACTAGAAGAAGTATCTGATAAAGTTTCGACTGTAATAAAAACACGAGATCCATTTGGTCCTGGAATAGGACCTTTTACTGCTATTACTCCTTTCTTTTCGTCAGAAATAATAACTGGTCTATTTTTTAGCGTTATTGTGTCTCCTCCCATTCTACCTGGCATTTTCTTTCCTTTAAGTACACGTCCTGGGTATTCCTTCATTCCAATAGAACCTGGTTTTCTATGATGATGGGAACCATGTGTTTCTGGTCCACGAGAGAATTTATGTCTTTTAATAACACCTTGGAACCCTTTTCCTTTACTGGTTCCAGTAATGGTTACTGTGCTCTCTACAGGAATCTGAGCCGCAGTAATTGTAGATCCTGCTTTAACGTCTTCTAGAGTGTCTACTCTCCATTCCTTTTGAATACTGTACTTTGTGTGCTCATTTCCTTTCCTTGTTTTCCATTTTTTTGGTCCTACTCCTAATACTAAAGCATTGTATCCATCTTTCTCCTCTGTTTTAGTTCTTACAACTGTATTTGGCTCTACCTCTAAATAGGTTACAGCAACAGATTCTCCATTTTCTTGGAAAATACGTGACATGCCAGCTTTGGTTGCAATTAAACCAGTCATAAGTCTTAGAGGTTCTTCTGGCTCACTTGTCTTGAAAAGAGGTGGGCTAGAACAATAAGCGAGAGCACTTTAAAGGTGATGCAAGGGTATGGTCAACAAAAACAAGAGGTTTTTTATTTGTAACTTTAACCGCAGGTAAGCAACCCTCTCCCAATTTAGAACACCCAATACCTACTATTATTCAATTGAATTGTTAACCTTGTGTTACATTGTCACACATTTAAACATTCTTGTGTTACATTGTAATACAAAATAAAAAAACTCCATTTAAATTTAATTTCTGCTACTATCTATATATGGATGAATTTCGACTTCAAAAAGCGCAACAACTACGTGATAAAGGTGGACAGCCCTTTGCATCACATTTTGATAGATCACACTTACTAGGTGAAGCACAAAAACAAAAAGATGGAAAATCTGTCTCTATCGCTGGTCGAATAAAGCTATGGCGAGAAATGGGGAAAGTTATATTTGCAGTATTACAAGACCAAAGTGGAACACTTCAAATAGCCTTTCGTACAGATTCACTTTCTGAAGAAGATTTTGAATCTGCCAAAAATTTGATAGACCTTGGTGACTTTATAGGAATACAGGGCGAACGATTTACAACACAAAAAGGAGAACCAACAGTACTAGTTAAAGAATGGACAATGCTGACTAAGTCTCTTAGGCAACCACCAGAAAAGTGGCATGGGATTGAAGAAAAAGAAACTGCATGGAGACAAAGATATTTAGATACCATGAGTAATAAAGAAACATTTGATCGCTTTATGTTCCGTAGTAATTTTATTCGTCTACTGAGAGAATTTTATTGGAAAAATGGATTTACAGAAGTTGAAACACCTACTTTGGTTAACACTGCATCTGGAGCTTTGGCGACCCCCTTCTCTACACACCATGAAGCATACGATATGGATGTTTTTCTTCGTATTGCCCCAGAGACATTCTTAAAAGAATGTTTAGTTGGCGGATTTGATAGAGTATTTGAAGTTGCTAGATGTTTTCGTAATGAAGGACTAGACCCTTCTCATTTACAAGATTTTACAATAGCAGAACATTATTCTGCATATTGGAACTATGAGGAAAATATGCGTTTCACAGAAAAGATGTTGCCCTATCTTATAAAAGAATTAACTGGATCACTTATAGTTTCTATACCAGATAGAGATGGAAATCTTATAGAGGTAGATTTTACTCCTCCATGGCCTCGGTTAAACATAAGGGATGCACTTTTTTCGGCTTGTAAAATAGATATTCATAAAATGAAAACAGCCAATGACCTTCGTAAAGCTATAGAAAAAAACGGTATAAAATTAGACGTTGATATTAATTCACTTGAACGAGGAAATTTAATTGATCAGCTTTATAAAAAAGTTTGTAGACCATCTCTTATCCAGCCTACATTCCTTACAGAACATCCTATAGATTTATCTCCTCTTGCAAGGAGAAATGATGATAATCCTATAATCACTGACAGATTTCAGCTTGTTGTAGGAGGATGGGAAATTGTAAATGCATACTCGGAACTTGTAGATCCTGTAGATCAGGCTGAAAGATTTTTACATCAGTCAGATGCCAACAAAAAAGGAGATAGCGATGCACATGAGAAAGATGATGAGTATGTAAAAGCACTAGAATATGGCTGTCCTCCTTGTAGTGGTTGGGGAATGGGAATTGATCGTATAGTTGCACTTATTACACAGCAAACAAATTTAAGAGACGTAGTACTATTTCCTCTTATGAGACCTACAGAAAATACTCCTAATACTATTCAAAAAACAGAACCAAATTCCAATACTCTACTACTCCAACACACCAACTACGGGCATTTACTTCCTGCAGCTCACGGACTGTTAGAGGAACATGCAAAAAATATAAAAGCTCATCTTATAGCGATGGGAGCCACTATGGCAGTCTTTGCCAAAAAGTTTGGTGGAGACGAAAACACATGGAAAGTCGCAGGCATGTTGCATGATTTAGATTGGGACCATTTAGAAAAAGACGCAGAGGAACACTGCGGTATGACATTAGAAAAACTTCTGGAACCAATTGAGGCGCCACAAGAATTACTTGCAGATATTCGCGCGCACTATCAAGAAAAATATAGTGCGGAGCATCCTTTAGATACTCAGCTAAGAAAAACTTTATTCTGCATAGATGAGTTAACGGGATTTATAATTGCAGTTACTCTGGTTAGACCAAGTAAAAAATTGGAGGATGTAAAAGTAAAAAGTGTTACAAAAAAACTTAAAGACAAAAGCTTTGCTGCACAGGTTAATAGGGAACAGATTTTAAAGTGTGAAGAGTTGATGGGGCTGGAACTAAATGAAGTAATAGAAATTACACTTGAGGCTATGAAGGAGGTGGCTGAGGAAATGGGATTATAGGATTAAAAAAACCCGCAAAGCGGGCTTCTTTTTAGTAGCGGATTCAGAATCTCTCCTGACCCGTAGCTTGGTGCTATCTACGAATTACCAATCGATAGATGGCGGGTTCGAATCCCGCTACCTCCACCAACTAAAAAAATATATTATACAGTTATCTCCTCTTCTCTCTCTGGCATAACAATTTCTAAGTCTGGTTTACTTGCTTTTATGCGACCTGCGAATGGTTCCATTTGGTCTTGTTCTCCATGTACCAAAATTACACGCTTTAAATCTTCTATTCCTTCTACAAAA
>DAOWDW010000031.1 GCA_030638845.1 Candidatus Peregrinibacteria bacterium
AGATATTGGAAGCGCAAAAATAAGAACTGTTGTTGCTGTTTCCGAAGGAGATCGTGACCAAGAGGTTCCAAATATAATTGGTGTTGGCATTTCGCCTTCTCTTGGAATGCGTAATGGACATGTAATAGATGTTGAAGAACTTATTCATAATATTATTTCTTCTTTAGAAGATGCAGAGCGCATGGCGGGAGTTCCTATTAATCATGTTTTCGTAGGAATGAGTGGTAGTCATATTGAAGCTTTTGATAGTCGTGGAGTTATAGCAATATCTGGTGCAGAAATAACTATGGAAGATGTAGGTAGAGTATTGGAAGCGGCTCAAGCAGTTAGCATTCCTGCAAATAGACGCATACTTCATATAGAACCAAAAGCATATTCTGTAGATGAACAGCATGGTATAAAAAATCCTGTAGGTATGACTGGTATTAGATTAGAAGTGGAAGCACATATAGTTACTGGTCATGTTCAACATGTTAAAAATTTAGAGAAGTGTGTAGACCAAGCAGGTGTAGATATTGATGATTTGGTTCCTGCAACTATTGCATGTGCTGAGTCTGTATTAACAAAGCGTCAAAAAGAACTTGGAACTGTTGTAATAGACGTAGGAGCTGGAAGTACAAGTGTTGTTGTATTCGAGGAGGGGACTATTCTTCATTCAGTTTCTTTGCCATTAGGAGGGGAAAGTGTAACCAACGATATTGCTATTGGACTAAGAACATCTATAGATACAGCAGAAAAAATTAAAATTGAATTTGGTTCTGTTCTTCCAGAAGAAATTGCAGAACGTGAAATGATAGATCTTTCCACTGTAAGTAAAGTAGATACGCAAACAATAAGTAAGAGGTATATGGCAGAAATTATGCAGGCTAGATATTTTGAAATTTTCTCACTTGTTAAAGATGAATTAGAGAAGGTAGGTCGTTCTGGCATGTTGCCTGCAGGTGCACTTCTAACTGGCGCTGCTGTAAAGGCACCAGGAGTATTGGATCTTGCAAGAGATGTTGTAGGGCTACCAGTTCAAATGGGATTTCCAGTAGATATTGGTGGTGTAATAGAGAAGGTAGATGATCCTGCATATGCAACAGCATTAGGAACATTGGTATGGGGTATGCGCGAAGGTGACAGCGCGAGTGCCCTTGGTTCTTTCCAAATGAAACGAACGGCTCAACAAGTTACATCTTGGTTTAAGAGTCTTCTCCCTTAATTTTTTTCGCATTTCTCCCCCTTTCTTTCCATGTCAGATACACTTCGTTCTCTCTTCAGTGCCCAAAAGTCCGGTGTTAACCTCGGTGCTGGCGATGACGGATCCGCAGGATCTCAATCTTCTACTCATGAAGTATGCCCAGATATGACACCCGGTGCAGACATTCGCGTACTAGGAACTGGTGGTGGTGGTGCCAATGCTGTAAAGCGTATGCTTGAAGCAAAGGTACAAGGTGTTGAATTTATTTCTGTTAATACAGATATTCAAGCGCTTTACCATAACCCTGCTCCTAAGAAAATTACCATTGGCCGTGGAACAACCAGAGGTCTTGGTGCTGGTGCAAATCCAGATATTGGTAAGAAAGCAGCAGAAGAAAGCAGTGAGGAAATAAAGTCTGCTTTAGAAGGAACAGATATGCTCTTCATTACTGCAGGTCTTGGTGGTGGAACAGGAAGTGGAAGTATTTCTGTTATTGCAGAAATTGCACGGAGTTTAGGTATAGTAACTGTTGGTGTTGTAACAAAGCCATTTAGTTTTGAAGGACTTAAAAGAAAGAAACAGGCAGAAGATGCATTGGATACATTACAAGGAAAAGTAGATACGCTTATTACTATTCCAAATGACAAAATTTTAAGTCTTATAGATAAAACAACTCCACTAACAGAAGCATTCCAAGTGGTAGATGAGGTACTTCAGCATGCTATAGAAGGTATTGCTAGTCTTATTACTGTTCATGGTCTTGTTAACGTAGACTTCGCAGACGTTAAATCTATTATGCAAGATGCTGGTACTGCTCTTATGGGAATTGGATACGGAACAGGGGATAGCCGTGCAGCAGAAGCTGCTCGTGCTGCTGTAGATAGCCCATTGTTGGAATTATCAATTGATGGGGCTAAAGGAGTTTTGTTTAATATTACAGGAGGAAATGACCTTTCTATGTTTGAAGTAGACGAAGCCGCTCGAATAGTTACGGAAGCTGCAGACCCAGAAGCCAATGTAATTTTTGGTGCTGTAATAGACGAAAATTACACAGGACAAGTTAAATGTACTGTTATTGCTACTGGATTTGAAACAGAGCCAGAGTCTGTACGCAGAACATTTACACCAGGTGTTGGTGTTTCTTCTACTGCTAAAAATTCTCTCTCAGGTTCTTCTTCAGAAAGAACTTTAGATGATTCTAGAAAGACAGATGCTTCCTTCGAAGCACTTTCTACTTCTGCAGACTTAGACATGGAAGAGCTAGAGGTTCCTGCGTTTATGAGGAAGAAAGTAGGTAAATAGAAGTGCAGAATGTAAAATGCAAAATATGGAATAAGTTATAAAACTAAGATATTTCTTTATCCTAAATTGTTCTAATCTTCGAAGGCTTTGCAATGGTTTTGATTATTCTGCATTCTGCATTTTTCATTCAATCTGTGGAACCAAATCCGCCTCTAGTCTCAACTCCATGCCCGTCTACCTCTTTCCACTGCGCCTGGTCTACTCTTACAAATATACCCTGAGCTATGCGTTCTCCTCTTTCAACTGTAACAGGTGAGTCGGTTATGTTTTGTACTTGAATAAGTATTTCATCTTCTTCTCCGTGATAATCTTGGTCTATTATTCCAATAGAATGTGGGCAAACTAAGCCCTTTTTTCTTGGTAGAGATGACCTAGGAGAAATAAGAAGCATGTGCTCTTTAGGCACCTTAACTATTACATTCCCAGGTACCAAGCCTATTTCCTTTGGTTTTATAACAGTTGTTTCTCTTGTAACAAAGTCAAACCCCACAGCGCCTTTACTTTCGTATTTAGGTAAGGGGAGAGAAGTGTCTATACGTGAAATTTCGATTTGCATATGCAATCATCTTATCAGAAATAATCAATTTTTATTACTTATTATATATTTCTTTTATTCTTTTCAGCTCTAAGCTGACAGGAAGAACTTCCTAGTATTATCTTTTGTAACATCATCTTCATTTGCCTCTTCACGAAGTCTTAGTTTTTCATCTGTATGATTTGCAAATTTCTTTAGAGTTTCTTTTAGTATTTCAGGGTTTTTTATAAGTGCTTTTGTTAGCATGTCTACAAATACTCCTGTTGAATTGTATATTTCTTTAACTTTTTCTTCATCTTGGGAGTTTGTATTTCCTTGAATCCTGAATAGATATTGTTCTTTACTTATTTTTGTTTGCTTCTCAAATTCTATCCAATTAAATTTATCTTTTAGTTCTTCTAATAAATCATTTACGAATGCGTTATTGCTATCTCTAAATACTTTTGTTGCCTTTCCGCCAGTAGAGGGGCCAGATTGCTCAAATTCTGTCCAACTAAGTGTTGGTAATCCTTCTTTATGTTTTGCATTTTTTGTAAGTATATTATCCATTTGAATATATGAGGCTATGGTTCCTGCTATGTTTTTAGCATCCGCAGAACTAAATCTGGCTAATTGGATTCCTTCATCTCCCATTTCAGCTATTCTTGCAAATGTTTTAAATTTAGTTCCAAATCCTGTGTATGCATTTCTCCATCCTTCTCGTGTTATTTTTTGTCTACCTCCAGATACAACGTCTGCAGCACCGTTTATTTGGTTGTAGTCCAGTTGCCCAATAAGAGTTGGTATATCTTCATGGTCTATGTTTTCTAGTACTCGGTCTGCAGCTTTAGATACCCTCATACGTACGTTTTCGTCTCTCATCACTTCCAATTGCAGCCATAGTGTTGTTTTAGATCCTGGAGCATATGGGTTGTTTTTTTCTTCTAAGCGTTTTCCAATTGCATCAATTTCTCCATATGAATTATTTCGTCCGTAGAAGTAATCTATAAATGGGAATTGCATTAGTACTCCACCTTTTTCTCCAGCGAGTACCCTAAGTCTGTCTATAGAAATAAGTCCATGACGAACTCCTTGCACTAAATAAAAGAATTTGTCTTGCATGGTCATTTTTCCATTTTCTATAGAATATTTTAATATCTTCTCAAATTTGTGAGGGTTAACACTGTTTGGAACTGGTCTCCTTGGTGGCCCTTTTGCATCTATCCAAATTTTAAGTTGCTGAGCAAGATTGGTAGAGAGCCCATTGGTATTACCTAATTGGTCTGCAGCTTCTGTAAATTTCTCCATTTCACTATTGTAATTACTATCATTTGCTCTTCTCCATTCATTGTATTTGTCTTTGTCGTCCCAAATGTCGGTTATTATTCTTCGTAGCCATTCATCTCGTAAAAGGTCGTCATCTCTACATGCTTCTATAGGCATAGGAGCGCCAGACATTTCTATTAGTTTTTTCCATAGATCTTCGTTGTTCCAGTCTAATCGTCCTTTTTCATATAGCAGTTCTAAAATTGCACGCATTTGGTCTTTGTTTGTTACATTTCCAACCATATCTCCAAGTTCGTATGGATCTATTTCTTTAAGTGCATCTTTCCATTTAGTAACTTCTTCAAGTTCGGATGAATGTCCGCGTTTGTTGTATTCATGTTTTAGCTGTCCTGCATATTTTGCACCTAGAAACCAAAGGTTGTTATCTGGAATTATGCTTGTTATTAGTTCTCCAACTTTGTTTCTTTTGGCTTGGCTACTACGTTCCCACATTCGTTTTAAGTCTTCTCCTCCATCTTTTACTGCTTTTACTATGTCCATTATGCTTAAAAATGTTACTCCATCAAAAAATGCGCTTAATCCAGTTTTGCCAGTATTTGGTACATTATCTACAAGTAGTTGTTCTTTATTAAATGCAATTATACTATCAATTATTTCTTCGAAATTTTCATCTTTCTTTATTTGAGTAAGTCTACTCATTCCTTGTTCTTCATCTATATTATTTCTTAGGTATGGGTCTTCTATATGTTCTTTTAATTCTTTCATAAATCTTTCATACCACTCCTTTATTTCTCCATTTTGTGGATGAGAGGGGTAAGAAATTGTAAATCGCTTTGCAATATTTGCTTGTTGTATTATTTCTTGTACTTTTCCATTTAAGTTGATTATTTCTACTTCACTTGAGCTTCCTCTAGAAGTTGGAGTTAATGAGTCTGCATCTAAATCATCTGTCATAAACATACCTTTTTCACTTGTTGAAAGTAGTTCTTTAGGTACTGCAGTTTGTACATCTTTGCTTCTTTGTTTTTCGAGCAAATTAAATAACTTATGTTCTATCTTTTTATATTCATCTGGATTTTGTGGCACTTTTCTTCCTTCGTGTATCCAACTTGCGTACCTTACCCATAGTTCGTCCATTAGTAGATCTTTTTTTTCATTATCGTCATCCCTTTCAGGAATTTTCCATTTTAATTCAAGTGCTTTTAAGTCTTGTAGAGCAGATTCTCCTGTCTCATCTGCTTGTAACATTAACATGTTATATGACTTAAATAACAGATCTGGGAAAAGGCTAGTTTTGCGTACAAATTTATCTATTATTGCGTGTCCTGTTTCATGATGTAATACATGAGATTGTTGTTCTGGGCTTATTGCACGATCGGTATTAATAAATATTTCTCCATTTCCATGACTGTAATAACCTTGTGCCTCATTAAGTCCTTTTATTCTATCAAATATTGCTTGATGCTCTTTAGAATTAACATAATTTACTTTTGTATTATTTTTTATTTCTTCAATTTGATTAATTGCTTTTTCAATTTTTTCCAAAGTTGCAGCAGAATCTCTTAACAATTCATTTGATTCATATACAGGGGCAGAACATTTCTTTTCAATGTTTTGGAATATTCCATCTAGTCTTTTTTTAATTCCAATTCCTTCTGAGACTTCATGTGAAAGTTCTTCACAAAGTTGCCCATTTGGAAGTAGATGGTTTCTAAGCTGTTCACTTCTTACTCTTAATGTATTTGCTAACTGTGCTCTTTTATTTAAATTTTCAGGAACTTCTTGGCTTTCTAGTGTTTCGTTTCCACTTATTATTAAGTCTGCAACAGATTCGTTTTCTAGAGTCACAAGACACATGGTCATATTTCTTTGTTTAGATACATCACTATAATTCATTGAGAGTAAATCATGAGTATTTGGATCTATTTCTGCGTGTGGCTTTTCCGCGAATGGAAGAAGTAAATCTCGTGTTTCCTGAAAAGTAATTGCCATTTTTAATGCTTCTTCTTCATCTACTCCAAATACTTTCTGCATTCTTTTCAATAAATCTGGGTTCCCTTTCCATTTTTCAAAAAATAGTTTCAGTCTTCTTGCAGTATCTGCTGCCCATGCCATTGCTCTTTGGTGTCTTATTCTTTCTCTTCCAAATAATCCTAGATCTGGTTTTTTATCATCTAATTCTATTTCATTTTCAAGTTCCGAAAGTTGAGTCAAAATATCTACTGCTTCTTGTGTAAATTGATTTGTTTCTATTTGGCGGCCTCGTGCTTTTTTAATAAGTATTCCTGCATCTGTAATTACTTGTACCAGTCCCTCTTTGCTAATTCCTAAATCTGCAGCTGTAGCTCCAAGATCATTTGTTCCATATTTTTCGAAGTAGGTTTGCATGCGTTCTTCAAATTTTTTGTTAACTACTTCTGTTTTTGCTTTTAGTACGTCAAATAAATGGTTTTTAAGTTGAGAAATACTTCCTTTAAGGGATGCAAGTGTGTCTCCATGCTTCTCTTCATCAGGTCCAAATTCTCGTGCCACCTTGCTTTTAATCTTGCTATCTCTTTTGAAAAGATTCCATACTCTATATAGTAGTTTGTCTTTACCTTCTTCGTTCCCTTTTCCAATTTGATGAATACTTAGCGCATTTCGTATTTCATCTTCTGTAGTTGATGATGATTTTGCCCAACCAAGAAAATCATAGTAGTCGGCTTCTCCACTTATTACTTCTGGAGATTTCTTTATTTGTTCATCTAGGTCTTTTATTCGCTGAAGTATTACTGATCCATTTGATGTAACGCCTATTTTTCCTTCTAGTATTTCTTGAATCTTTTCTATGTTCATCGCTTCAGATTCTAAGCTTTTAATTAGTACAGCAATATTTTCTGGGCTTTCCAATGCCTCATTTGCCATATTTTTAAATAGTTTAAAGTAAGCCTTTTGTGTACTTACTGCAAATGCAATTTGCTCAATAGAAGCATTATTTGCTTTTTCTCCAAATATTGTTTGTGCAAGTTCTTGTTGCTTATTATGCGTTAGTCCACTTCCAATTATTTCTTCTATAGCTATTGGTGATTTTTTTAATTTGTTTATAAGTTCTTTTCTTTCAAGTTCTAGCATAGGGAAGAGGACTGAGTTTCGTGTTTTACTTTGAATTTCAGCAACAGGATCTGGTTCTCTATCAAAAGTGCCCTCTATATTATTTGTTTCTGCATCTTCAGTATTCCTATTATTTTCTCCACCTGCATTTTCCCATATAAGCCTACGCTCTCTTGCGAGGCTTTCTTGAAACGCTGCGAGATGACTGAAGGGTTTCCAAAACGTCATGTTATATTTTAAGTATTCTTGCGAATGTGTCAAGTTTCCTTTCTTTTTTATCGTCTAGCTCTTTTAAGTGCTTAATTAGAATTCTTCCAATTTCTTCTATTTGAGTTTCTCCTGTTTGAATTACAAATTCTCCAATTACTTTTTTATTATGTTCTATGTGTAATTCGTGATAGCTAGGTCCTACTAAAAACCAAAATCCTGTACACGTTTCCCATTCCACGTGTTTTCCATCGAAAGAAAATCCCCATGTATAAAGCTCCATCTTTCTTTTAACATCTGGTTTTCTGTGTATAAACCAGTAAAGACAAGAGAACATGGCAAGTACAACTGTAAAACTCCATGCTTTTATGCTTATGCTGTATGTTAGAAGCACTGCAACAATTGTTCCAGCTACAATGTACCAGCTAGTATTGCGAGTGTGTTTTGGGTGTATGTATGCTTCCCAAGAAATAAGGGGGGCTGGGGATGAGTTTTCCATATGTGTTTGTGTGAATATTTCCTGTAATTATAGCAGAAAAACCTGTTTTGAGGCAGTTGGAGGACTTGACGAGATTAATAAAATGTATAATGAAGAATTAATAATGAATAATGGGCTACAACATATTTCTATGGAGTTCTTCCATAACTATTAATTATTCACTATTAACTATTCATTTCTTAAATTTGGTCTAGCACAACCTTTAATAACGGATCCTTTTTAAGTGGCAGACGGTAGGAAACATAAGGTCCTCTTCTTGTGAAAGTTACTAATTTCGCTGTTCTAAGTAA
>DAOWDW010000075.1 GCA_030638845.1 Candidatus Peregrinibacteria bacterium
AAATGGACCAAATTTAGAACTAAAATAAGGAATCATCTCTTGCTTTTCCCTATCTCCTGTTTGAGCTATTTCATGCTCCCAAAAACTACGTACAACAGGATTTTTAATTTTGCTAACTTTGTATCTTTGGAATTCTTCATCTACAAAAAGACGAGGAACATCTATAAGTGTTGCACCTTCATCTTCGTCATCCATAAGAGTTAAACAACCGTTTCTAAAGTAATGCTGAATACGTGGTCCAAAAATTTCGTTTCCAAATAGTTTAATAAATATTTCCATAGCATCTAAAGATGCTCTGTCTTTTTCGTCTTGAGTTTTTGCTTCTAGGAGATTTAATCCCATAGGACGCTGTGTATCTGAAGGGTCGAATACTACTATGTCTTTTGCCCTACTTTTAGGAATATGTGCTAAAGCATCTTCTATTAAGTCTCCATGAGGATCTACTATACAAACCCCCTCTCCATTTCGAATATCTTGCCTAGACATCCAAGAAAGAAATGCAGATTTACCAGAACCAGATTTACCTATTATGTAGTGATGTCTTGTTCTATCTTTAGCTAAGAAATTAATAGGTGTGTTTTGTCCTCTGTGTTTATTGTTTCCAAGTAGTATTCCTTCTGCAGGAATATTTGGTGGAGGAGGAAGAACTTTATAAGTAGACCATTCAATTATTGGCATGGTGTTGTACCTACTATCTGGAAAATGGAAAAGACCTGCAAGTTCTTTTTCTGTCATTGGACAAACATCATGGAAGAATCCATTTATTCTTAACTGCCAAAGTTTGTATACCATAGGAGCATTCCATTTAAGTGGCATTATTCCAACAAACATTCTTCTGTTTACAAAGAAGTTTCCATACAAATCTTTAAATACATTAAACGCAACTTGAAGATTGTTTGTAATTTCTATTGCCCTTTCCCATGTAGAAGCTGAAGCTAGAATTCTAACAGAACAAAGGTAATAACTCATACCAGCCTTCTGCCCCATTCTCTTATACAACTCTTCTTCAGGCTGAATCATACGAATAAATGCATCTCCTTCCTTTGCGCCCGGTGCAAGGCTTTTAGAACTAGTACCCCCTATTCCAGATAACATAATTGCAAGAACACCAATAGCAATTAAAGGTATTGTTCCGCCTCCAACAAAGAAACTCTCAAAGAATAAAATAAGCATAAGAAGCCCTACCATCATTGGAATATACGTTGCATCTGTCATTCCAGGAATATGCAAGAAAGGAAATCTGCTCACCTTTTTTCCTTTAAACTTAGTAGATGCATACTTCTTTGTTTTTTTAGACCAGCTATTCCAATATGCAGGAGTAAGTACAAGCTGAATAGTGGCCTTCTCGTCTTCATTTAATTTACTTAAAACATTTGAAAGACCATTTAGAGGATCGTCTTGCATTTGCTCATAAAAACGAATTGGGTATACAAATAGTTTTTTAAATCCCATATTGTATCCAACCAATTTTTTTCCCTTTGGTCTTATTTCTGGAGACTTATCTACTGGATAAACTTCTGCAGAACTATAGAAAGCAGTAATTTGCTTTTCTACAATAGAAGCAAATTTTGGATCTGTAACAACATAAAACGAAAGCTGACCTTTTTCTATAAACATCTCCATGCTTATCGGCAAATATCTCCATATAAAGAAGTGCCAAGATTCCCAAATAGTAAGACTTCGTACCTCCCAAAGCGCTCTATAAAGCTGTTCCATAATTGCTAACTTCTCTTTAAAGTCTTTATCTGTTCTCTTTTCTTGGTCTAATTTACTATCATTTCTTGGAAGAATAATTCTTAAATAAACCAGCTTCTTAGAGCGAGAAATAGCATAAAAAAGCCTTCCATACTTCTTAATCGCAGAAATTCCAACAAATATAAATAGTATGTACACGGAGTTTCTAACTGGGTCTGCTATAAACCACTGCCCAATATTTCCCCATATTTCAGACTGCGCGATGGCTGGAAGGGTTTCGTCCATTAATAATTAAATTCGAAGATATCTGCGTATTATAGCATAGAACGCTGTTTAATGATATGGAAGTGCGATAGAAGTAATTGATGGACTACTACTAAATAAAGCAATAAAACAATATAGCAATACGCAAGCGCGCCATATCTATCTGCATTATTACTTCATTGTTGCATTGTTTTATTGCTTTATTCCGCAATTTGCGAGTTTAATTTTGCACATTCTGCTACCCGCATAATCATCTCTCTCTGCCTTCCTGTCTTAGTTCCTACAAGTAGTCTGTATTCCCCTGCTTCGCTTGGAATAAACGAAAAGTGCTCTTTCGGACCAACAAATTCCTGAAAACGAACAAAAGAACCATCTGGGTACGTAATTCCTCTAATTACAAACCATCTGTTAGAACCCAATGTTAAAGTTTCTCCTGTACTAAAATTATGTGGAACACCTCTGTGAAAACGCACATCTCTAGTTATTCTTTTTTGATATCTTCTAAGAGTATTTATACATTGATCGATAAGTTCTTTATCGCCAAGACGCTCAAATTTTGCATTTAATATACCTCCATTTGAATCTATTTTATAGAATGCTGCCTTACTCAAATCCATATCTCTTCCATGTACATATGGACCACGGTCATTAATTCTTACAGTAACAACTTTTCCATTTGCTTCATTGGTAACTTTTACCATTGTGTTATGAGGATAACTTCTATGTGCCGCTGTAATTGCATTCATATCAAATTTTTCTCCAAAAGCAGTTCCTTTTCCATGAAAATCATCTGCGTAGTAACTTACTTCATGTACTTCATCGCGAAGAATTGCATCTAATAATTGCATCATTTCAATTAACTCTTGAGATGATGATATTAATAGTGATGATTTATTATTTAGTGCAGGATATTTTTCTAATAGCTCTTCAAGATTCTCTTCTTGCATATCTGGAAGCTCTTCAACATTTCTAGTTCTAAAAAGCCACATAAGTGCATCGTGACGTGAAAGTGGTTGATTGGGATAAAAAGAATCTGCATCGTCTATTATTCCTCTATTTTTTCCGTATGTAATTTCTAACCAGCCCTCAGATTCTTCTGGTACATCTTTAAAATCTTGTTCTGATTTTTCGAAAGCTGGACGATTCATAGAATTCCAGAGAAGAAGATATCCGTCACGTCGTGTAGGAAAATCCTCAGCAGAGGCAGAGGCTAAAGGGGTAGCAAAAAGTATTAATGTGAGTAGTAGTCGCACGGGAGAAGTATACCACTTCGACTTCGGCGAGTGTAAGTAATCGTAATACAGAAAAATAAAACAATAAAACAATGAAGCAATAAAGCAATAAAACCATTCGACTAGCTCATGGTAAACAATGCTCAAGCGAATACCAAAGCGTTTTACTATATTGCTTCATTCACTAGAGTGCCGCCCACCCCTCTGCCCTTACCAACTTATACAACTTCCTCATCTCTTCTTGTCTTAAAAAAGACAATGTTGCAGGACCAACTATTCCTGCTCCGTGTGAATTTCTGCTTGATATTATTCCTTTAGAAATTTGATATTTTGTAACTGACTCTTTAGTTAAAGGACCGAAATATCCATTTATTTCCTCCTCTGGGAAAAAGTTATTTCTAGTAAGAAGTTGCTGTAACAATCTAACTTGAGGTCCCATATTTCCTTCATGCAAAAACGTTTTCATTATATCTCCATTTTTATCTAAATACTCTTCTATATCTTTTTTAAGTAACAATTTTTCTGCAAAAGCAGAAACTAGTGTTCTGTCCCATAGTGCAAATAGATGTTTGCTAGTAATAGGACCAATTTGCCCTGCACCAGGATCTTGCGCAGTACCTACAAGCCAATACTCCTGTTGAAATTTTAGGATAGATTCTGCAAGATTTTTCGAATATTTACCATCTGTTCTTCCGGAATAATAACCAAGGAAACGAAGAATTCTTTGTGCTTGAGAAATTACTTTAGGCGAAGAAGATTCATTCACACTATTTTCAATAGGATCATTTGCATTCATTCTATAAACAGCAGATAAAATAATTGATGCTGACTTTTGAGTTAACTTATCACTAGGCTGATTAATTTTATAATCTACTATAAATCTTCTTAAAGAATTTTGTGTAACCTCTCCAAATACTCCAGTTATGTCATGTGAAAAATATCCAAGTAACTTAAGTTTTTCCTGAAGCATTACTACAGAATAACTGTAGTCATTTACTTTAGGCTCTATGTCAAGAAGAGTTGTTTGGTCTAGCTGATATTGAAACAATCGAGACAAGGGTGCACTGAAAGTTTTTATATTAAATACAGTTGCAGGCATGTTATGACTTTTGGGATACACCGTACCCTTAACTCTTACAACTCCAAATTCTAACGCACGAGCGAGTCCCTCTTCTCCATGCCCAACCCAAATATCTAGTCTATGAGTTCCATTTCCAAGTTCGTTAATTGCTCCACCTCGGTCATGAACTGTAAATACTCCAATACTAGGAAGTTTAACTTTAGACCCGAAAGAATAAGATGAAGGTGCCGCAATCATTCCTGGGTAAACCCCAGTTCCATCTGCCGCACTTATTCCCTGCCCATTTAATATTTTATCTGCTTCATACCCACCCTTTACATAGCAACATTGTCCTTCTAGCGGAGAATAATATGCAGTTATTATAAATTCCTGCTCATAAGGCTGAACGTTAGTAGATGCTTGATACGGAGCAAAAAGAACTACAGCGCAAAGTATTCCAATAATATGCAAAGGAATATGAACGCTCTTCTGCGTCCTTTCATATATGGATCGACTTTGGAATTTTTTGTTTATCAAATCCTCTCATTATAGAGGAAAAGTCTGGTTTTTTCTAGGGGTTTGACTATAAAACTTTGGATTAGAATCTAAGGGATCCTAGTTATTGTAACTTGAGTACATTTGTTATTAAGTCAATAATCGCCTCTTTATAATTTCCTATTTTACATCTCTTAAATCTAGCAACATAAGATGGATGATGAATTGGTATATATGTTATTCCATCACTATTAAATGCTTTATATTTAAAATCAGTCCCAAAATTCTGTGTTTGTATACCTAGATTTTTTAGTACTCTATCAGAAACAAGTTTACCCAATAAAAAAGCTATTCTTGGTTTTAAAACTTTCATTTCTATATTCAAATTATGCATACATGCTTGAATTTCTTTGCTTTTTGGATATCTGAGTTTACCATCTGAATCAAGTGGGGAACATTTAACTAAATTAGTTGCATAGAAATGTGTATCTGGCAATTCTGCCTCAATATTTGCAATTAATTTGCCAGATAATGTACTTATATCTAGTGGCACACTAATATTTAATTTACCAGAAATGCCAACCCAAAATACATCTGAAATATCTCTATTATCTATAACTGGTACTTGATTTTTGTACAAATCACAAGCAGTACATTCCTGTATTATTTTTAATTTATTCATTTTTTAAAGCATCTGTTAATTTGATAAAATTTATTATCGTTTCCTCAGAGCAGGCTGCAAAATTCTCTGACTGAAAATTAAACTGTTGCCTTTGATCCATACCAACTAAATGAGAATCTCTTCTAGTTTGCCCAAGATTATAACCTCACTCTAGTAACCTTTCATACAGCAAAGTACCATGATATGGTCTATATCTAAATACACTAGTCGTAAAATTACCAGATAAATCCATATTTATACAAAGACATTTTCTGAAATTTTTTGAATTCAAATCAGATTGTTATAATGTGTTTTATATTATTTTTACAGCTCCCTTAAAATCGATTGTGTAATTTTACATTGTTTCAGAGAAATTCGATAACATACTGATTTTCCTCTTCGGATATTTTCAACTATGCCTGCTAATCTAAGTATACGAAGATGTTGTGAAGTAGATTGAATATGTAAATGTATTACGTCTGCAATCTCACCAACTGTTGCAGTTTTATTTTTCTTTAGAAAAGATAGAATATTTATTCGTCGATAATGACCGACTGCACGTAACTGCTTCTCTAAAGATCGAGCTGATAATTTCATGTATACAATATAATCTCATTCAGTCTTTTGCGCAAATCACTGAATAATAAAATTCTACTTTGAACCGCAAATTCAAAAAAATATTATATATATATATATATATATGTATTTATATAGATCTATTGCTTCATTTCACTATCACCTCTTCCTCCAACCTTATACCAAACTTCCCTTCAAAATAAACACCTGGTTCAATTGTTATAATTTCACCTGCTTTAAGCTTAGTTTTGGGTGCTTTATCGGATAAATTGATACCTTCATGTACTTCTAATCCAACTCCATGACCTAAGGAATGTATAAATTCTTCCCTCATTCCATATTTCTCTAAAACATTGCATGCAATCTTAAATAACATATGATTTGTAACACCTGCTTTTACGGCCTTTTTGGCTTCTGTCTGCGCTTCTTTTACTGCTTTGTAAGCAATTGCTTGATCTGACGTTTTTTTGCCAGTCCAAAACACTCTACTTTGGTCTGCACAGAAACCTTTATATTTAGCTCCAACATCTATTTGTACAAGCATTCCCTTTTTTAGCTTTCTATTTGATGGTAAGTGATGCGGACGTGAAGAATTTGTACCAAATGCAACAATAGGAGGAAAAGAAAGCCCTTCAGCTCCAGCATCTATAGCTAAACGCCTAAGCTCTTCTGCAACAAAACTTTCTGTTACTCCCCTCTTTAAAAGACGTGGAACTTGGGAAAGTAGATCTTTTGTTATACTTTGAGCTTTTTTAAATTTTTTGATTTCTTCTATACTTTTACCTCTTCTAAATTCTTCTATAATTCCATCAGCTTGAACAAATTTTGTGTTCTTGTAACGCTTTTTCCATAGCGAGAACTCCTTAACAGACACATGTTTACATTCAAAACCACATTTCTTAATTTTTTTCATTCTCTCTACAAAATTTGAAATAGGAAAAATGGAAACATTTTCATTGGCAGTATTTTCTGCAGATTCTCTCATAAGATCGTGGACATATAGCTCAAGTCCTTTTTTAGTGATTAATAGCATTCCAGACTCCCCTTCTGTACCTGTTAAGTACCCGATATTTATATGTGAAGTGCATATTAAGTTAGAAACATTTGCCTTTTTTAAAATGCTATTGTGTAATTCTTGAGGCATGAAAAGAAGATAGCTTACTTAAGAGAACTATGCTATAATAAACTTATATGAAAACAATAAAATTAGTTAAACAAAGAATATATGACTTTGCTTTACTCGCTGTAGCTTATATAGGTACTGCTTCAGCTTCTGCTCAAGTTTATACTGGAGGTGGAATAACAGAAGGTGTTACTCAGGCTGGCTCTATTGTAGAAGGAACAAATTTAAGAATGAAAGTAACAGAAATAGTAAACACAGTTCTTTCGTACATGGCGTTAATTGCTGTTGTTGTTATTGTTATTGCAGGTATTCGACTTATTATTTCAAATGGAGAAGATGACGCAAAAGAAAAAGCAAAGAAAACTATTATTTACACAATTGCAGGTTTAATATTAATTCTCCTTGCTAAAGCAATAGTAATTGTAGTTATTGATATAGGATCTTAATAATCTCCTAATCTTTCACATTCATGTCTGGTCTTCTATTACACCGACGACTTACCTCAATATTATTTCTTCTTGGAGGCTTAACTATTTTGTCTTCTGCATATGCACAGAATCCAAATAATACAATACAAATAGAACTTGGATCTGTTTTTGAAATTGTGGCAGATATACATAATATTAATTCAGAAGTTAATTGGATACTTCTTAAAGACAATACTTTCATACAAGCCGATAGAAGCCTTGCGTTTTCATTTAGACCAAGAAATAAAGGACAGTATAACCTTGTAGGAGAAATATCTTTAAATGGAAAAACAACTGCAAGAAAAGAATTTGATATAAATGTTACCTCTAGAGGTACAGAAATAGCACAGGCAATACAAAATAGTGAAGTAAAAAGCATTGTTAAAACAGATCCAATAATTGGAGAAAATAGTGCAATAAACTTTAAAGATATTAAAAACCTGCTCCATATATTCTCAATTAGAAACGATGTAGATCAAATACTTATGGATACCAATATGGAATTTGATATGAATGGAGATGGAGATTCTGTAAATGACAATATTTTATCTGATTCATTATTCTCAAATGGTGGAAAAGATATATTTCTATGGTTACCATTTGTAGAAAAAACTCAAAAGCTTCTTATTGGGGCTAGGCTAAATAATGGGAGCATTGCAACTCAAATAATTACTTTAGAACTTAAATCTATAAGAGAAACAAATAATCCCTCAAATGAAAGAGGTGAACCCCGTGAAGGAGAAATTTTTACTAAAAATATTTCAGATACAAAGAAACAATTCTCACTTGAAATACCAAAATTAGTAAGCCAAGGTAAATCTGTTTTAACACTATGGTCATTTGGAGACGGGCAACAAAGTCTTATAACAAATCCAGAATATGAGTATGCAGAAAACGGAAGCTACAAAGTTTCTGTTGAAGTAAGAGATACAAAAACAGGAGAAATAATTTACGAAACACAAACAACACTATCTATTTTAATTAAAAATATTCCTACAGATAATTCTGGAGAAACGGATGGCACACTAAAGGATGACGAAAAAGAAAGTGATAAAAGAGGTCTTATTCCTCTATTATTATTAATTGGTAAAGCTACTATTGCTCTTATAGTTGCAATTATTATTGGAGCACTCATTACTTTTATTATTTCAAAATTTAAAGGATCTTCAATTCAAGAAAAATTGGAACAAGTTGAAAAAGAGCATTTTAGTGATGATGAATCTAATTTAGAAAATCCTCCTCCAATGCAAATGCCAGACACTCCAGAAGTTGAAGTGACTGAAGCTCCCCCTGCTACTCCTAAAGAGGAAGCCAAGGGGTCTAAAGTAGCT
The DNA here is from genome assembly GCA_030638845.1 of Candidatus Peregrinibacteria bacterium. Taxonomy (GTDB): domain Bacteria; phylum Patescibacteriota; class Gracilibacteria; order Peribacterales; family Peribacteraceae; genus JABGQH01. The sequence goes on from DAOWDW010000075.1 coordinate 8,905, forward strand.
GAAAAACCTAAGGAAGTTGTAAATGAAGTACCAAGTTGGCTTGCATCTGCTCCGAAAGAAGCTGAAGAAGCTA
>DAOWDW010000115.1 GCA_030638845.1 Candidatus Peregrinibacteria bacterium
AAAGGGGAATAAAGGTTAAGAAAACCCACTTCGCCAAGGCTACGAGAGGGCAGGCTAGGAGGGGAAGAAGTCTATATATTGTCTTTTGATGATTGATGCTATTTATTTATGATAATTTTCTCTCTGAATATTGGTTACGATCTCTATTTTCATACTAACTGTGTAGATACCTCGTAGCTTGCTGCGAGGTACGTCATTGAAAATCTTAATCTGGATTACCAATACACCAATAACCAATACACTAACTCCCTGCACATCCAGAATGAATAACAGGAGAGCAAACTTTTATAAAACTACCGTCTTTATATATATAATAACCCGAAAGTAACGAACCGCTTTGCGTTGGATCTACAGGAAGTCGAATAATATATTCTCCGTCTTCAGATAGGGGACTTAAGTCATATCCACCCAAGGCAACAGTACAGCCTGTTCCAGTAATTGCATTTTGGCATATAGGCAAAGCACCTTCTTTGTTTATAGGAAGACCTATAAATTTATTTCCATCTATTACGTATTGAACAATGGCACTTTCTAGCACTTTTATACTGTAATAACGTTCTGCATCTTGAGTGTCTTCAAAGTTTTTTGCAGGATTAACTGCATTTATTGTAATAGCTACAAGTACACCCATTATTCCTATAACAATCATAATTTCTATAAGAGTAAAACCTTGGTGTAGTTTTGGGCGGAGACGGGTGAAACCGTTTTGTTTCTTGTATGATTTCATTGTTAGCTTGAGAAATTAAATAGATTATAGCCTATCACTTACATCAGCAGAATTTTGGCAACGTAATGCTTGTGGTTGGGAATTTGTTTTATGAATATATTGCCCATTTGCATATGGGAAACATTCATCTTCCAGAGATATGCGTAATATTCTATCTAATGCGCTATTACACGGTCTATATAGGCATGTGCGACGCAGAAAGAATGCATAGTTAATTAAAAATTTTCTTATTCCACTATCTTTTTTACTTGTAAGTTCTGCGAATTTTTTGTTGTCTTCTCGTAAAATATTAAAGGTGGTTGTTAGCTTTTGTTGAGAATCTATAGATTGAGCGAAGGGAAGTACATTTTTACTAGACTGGTCTACACTTATTCTAGAAAAGAAATTTCTTATTATATTACGCCAATATTTTAAGTAGCTACTTAAAGTTGTCTCTCTTTGAATTGCCTGAATATATTCCTGTGTTCCTCTTTCTCTTTCGGAAAGTAATACCAGAGAAGCTTCCTGCTCTCTCTTTGCCCCTTGTTCTCTTAATAGTTTTTCTAATTCAAAAAGAATAGGAATATGATTTTTTTGCACTGTAAAAGGACCTCGCAGTTCTTTTCTTGTAGCACCATTTGGTAGAATAGATGGTGCATCTTCATTTATATTGCATCCAGAATATTTAATATGTGGTTGCGATTGCCGTGGTTCTTCTTCTGTTACTATTCCCTGTATATGTTTACTTAATTCGCGTAGTTCTTTTTGTGCTTCATTAAATCCTTCTTTAGATTTATTAATAAGAAATATTGCATTTTGCTCACTTGCCATTGCAATTGTTAATTGGTCTCCAGCGTTTTGTATAGCTTCGAAATCGCAACCAAGACCATCCTTTGTTGCGGGTAGGTAGTCTGTATCAAAAGGGCAAACAGGAGGATTTTCTTCTGGTAGTGGTAATGGGGGTAAGCAGACTTCGCTACAAGATTCCCAAGTTTTGAAGAAAAGACCTTGTTGATTTTCACAGTGTTCTTTTGACATTTCCATGCAAGCAACATCACTTCCTGGTGCAGTGCAACACCATGTATCTGGATCGAAAGATTGCTTAACCCAAAATTCATAATCTGTATATTGGGGGTCTGTAGCGCCTCTAATTAAATGGTTATATCTTGTATTTGCATAATTTAAAATATCTCTCAATAAAAATATATTACCAAATCTTTTTTCTGCTTGTGCTCTTAATAATTCTTGGCTAATTTCTTCTATTTTTGCTCTAAGAATTAAAATATCTATTTGTAGACAAGGTGTAACCTCTTCAAGATTTTTTTCATAAAGTGTTAGTCTATTCTCTGTATCTATTAATCCTACAAATGCGTCACTTATTTCATCTAGCCAGCTAAGCATTATAAAAACTTCATTATTTGCCTGTGGGGTATTTTGAGCATTTAAAAGTGCCATATCTATTCTCTGAATAACTGGGTCAACATAATGAGAAGATATTGGCGCAGCGTGTACATTTTGTATTGGCGATACAATACTTATTAGCAAGCCTGTAATTAATATATATTGGGTTATCATTCTAATAAGCGTGGGCACATTTCAAGTGGAAATTCTGTAGATTCCATTTTTTCAAATGAGGAATTTATGTTTTGTAAAATGCCTTTTAGAGAAATTGTTGCTGGTTTAAAGTATTCCATAAGTAAATCGGATGCGTTTCTAGCCCCTACTGCAGGTAGAAGAGAAATTAAACGATTAAAATCTCCACTAGATTTGTTTTCTTGGATAGAGGCATCTTGTGAATATACTCCGTGTGTTTTAGAGGGGAGGCTTGTTCTCCTTGTTGTATCAAAATTGCAGAATGCAGGTATGGAGGTTCTTGGCATTCCTTTTGACTCGCAAAGTGAATTTTCCATTTTTCTCAATTTTGCTAGTGGTTGATAAGGAGGAATATATGAATTTGTTGGTATAGAAATAGAATGTCTTTTTTCAATTTCAGATTTTCCTCTAAAGCTTTCCCATGGGAAAGCTTCATCTTCAACTGTCCAAGTTATTCTTCCAGGGATTATTTTATGTTCTTCTAAAGATTGTTCGGTGCATTGTCCAATGTGGCACAGGGCGTTACCTATAGTATTTTTATACTCTGCATTATATTCTGGTGAACAAACTTGAGATAACGATTCTTCTATCATTTTCATACGTTTATCGGGGTGCAATATGGTTTCTTCACATGTAAGAGGCACCTGCAAACTGCCTGTATTGTTAAGCACATACTCTTTTATTTTCTCAATTAGGTCTTGTGCGCGCATATTTAGTCCGTTATCTCCACATATTCCTGCGCCTGCTGGAGCTCCAGGAGGTAGACCGCCAGAGCCAATTACTGATTGGCATCTTAGATTACTAAAGGAAATTGCGCATGACTCAACTGGAATGTTTGTTTCTAGTAAAACTCCATCTTCTTCTAGGGCATTGCATGCAGTTGTACTTGCCTGTATTTCCATGGCACAACATCCATTAATTGTTTCATATGTTTCAGCCCATTTGTCATTGTATGCTGTATCACATTGCTGTCTTGCGTGTACCAATTCTCTTATTGCTAAGTACTTGGTAAGTGGTTCATATATTGGGTCTATGCATAGCTCAATTCTCCCGTTTTCTTCTTTCAGTCCTGTTCCTGCTGGGCAGGAGCCACAAATCATATCTACGTAGCAGTTTTTATGCTGAGAAGCAGATAGGTTATTGTCTACTCTTGGTGTGTCTTTCCAAGGAGAATTAACAGGTAATAGCCAACCATCTTCACCACAAATATTCATACTAGATTCTGTTATGCGATTGGGAGTATTTATAAATGGAGATGTGCATTCAGAAAGAAATATTTCTCCACCTATTGCACCCGAATTTGGAGTATTTGTTTTAGGGCAAAGTGGTTTTTCTTGTGGTCTACAAAGATATCCATGCGTAGCAATAGGATGTGAGCAGTATCCCTCATTTATTTCTGGCTCTGTTGGTGGAGGTGGGTATATACCACCAAGTATTATTCCATCTACACATTCTTCAGAATCCTGACTATAACTTTTAGATTCTGTACAATCTAAAGAAGGGAAAATAGGATCTATATTTCTTTCCCATGAAAGTCCAACGTCGTCACTTCTTACCCAAACATTTATTCCTAATTCGCCAAAAGAATGAGTAGGGAAGATAATTTTTGTATTTGGATTTACTTCTCCTAATGTTGCTTTAATTCTATGTAGTATTTCGCGAAGTAAGTTTTCTAAATAGCAGAAGTGAGTAGTTAAGGACTGTAATTCAACTCCATTTCCTTTTCCGCTATTATCTGTGTTACATTTATTTTCAAGCGACATAAAACCATTTCTATATCTCCAGACTGCTGCTTTTAATAGTTCATAGTTTTCAACTTCTTCACCTTGTCTTTCTATTAAGGAATTAAGTTCTATTCTTAAATTTTCGAATGGGATTAGTCCTTCATCTTCGTAAGGTCTAAATTCTATTGAAGAGCTCCCCAAAGGTTTTGGTGAATTTTGTGCATCTCCTTCCCAAATACTAGAAATACTATGCATTCTTAAAAGAAGTGTTCCGGAGCTTCCATACATTTTTACACTAGATTCTTCTGCGCTTGCGGCAATTTGGAGGCTTCTCATGGTTGCTCTTAACCAAGAAAGAGAGCCAGATATTCTAGGTATATCTTCTTTATCTGGAGAAATTGCATTTATGTGATTTTCTACTTCTACTTCTACTTTTTCTTTTGGAAAAAATTCGTATTCTGCAAATTCATAAAGGTCTTCATAAAGATTTGCAGATGTGCTTGGCATATTTATTGCAAAAATTAGTAGTGAGGCGCCGAAAATTGATAGTCTTTTAAAAATCATAATTAATTTCCCGCAGAGGGTACATAGTGGGATTCTTTAATATCTCTAAGCACATCTTTTGATTCCCAAGTACGAGGCAGGCAGGCACTAGCATCTGCAGAAAGCGCTAAACCATTACGAGCATCCAATGAGGCTCTTTGCATGCAAACTAATTCTGCATCTAGCGAGCTTAGTTTCGTTTCTCCAGATAGTATGGCTAAAGCTCTTTCTAGTACAGGACGTGATAATAGAAGTTGTTTTCTAATAATATCTCTTTCAAATTGTTGAGTATTTAAATCTTTATTTAAGAAATAATCTTTTTCTTCTAGCGCACATTCATAAATACGCAAATATTCAAGTAGCACAAAACCGACATCAGATTTTTTTAAATTATCTTCAATGTTAGAAACTCCCTGCCATGGTGGAAGTTTTTCGGCTAATTTAATAGTTGCATTAGATGCTTTTGAGCTAAGAAAAGAGTCTGCCATGCAATCTATATCTTCTGGATTTGTAGGTTTTAGCTCTTCTTCAATAATTTCGTTTACCTTTGTATTATAATCTTCTGACCATTCTTCAAGAGGCTTGGTTGGGAAAGATAAATGAGAATAGCGGATGTCATTTAAAGTACATGGAGCTAAAACAACAGATGAATCTCTTCTTATATTGCCAATATTTGCTTGGTAGTATTCGGAGCTAGTATTTTTTTGAAGTAAAACAAAACCAAAAATAAGAACAAGCGCAAAGAATATTCCTGCAAGAGAAGTGGATGGCCGATTGCTTAAAAAGGGAATAGTCAAAGTTTATTAATGAGAAGGTGGAGAGCCATCACAGCTTGAGAGAAAACAAGGAATTCTTGAGAAAGATGTAACGATATTGGTTACATTATTTAGAGTTGTATTTACTGGAGATGAAAAACTTTCTAAGAATAGATCTATATTTCCTGCAATTTGCAATAATGATCTGTAAGCAGAATCATATCTTACTACTGCAGTTAAAAGTGCTGCCTCTTGGTCTAATATTTGTTGCATTGCATTCTCGCAGTTGTTAAAAAGCGCAATATCATCGCCTATAGTTCCATATGCATTTATATGGCATGAAGAAATAGAAGGTATTTCAATTGCTAAACAGCTGGGAGTTTTAACAGTTAGAGGTATAGGAAAATCGCTTGTTTGGGTTTTTGATAAGCTAAGTGTTTCACATATGTTTGCTAAACGGCATTGAAAAGCTCTTAAACTATTTCCAATATATGGAAGTAATTCCGAAGTTGTCATTCTCTTAGTTTCCAATATTCCTTTTCTTCTTGGATGACCAAATACCACAAGTGCTTCAGAGTTATTATTCATATCTTCATTTGTTAATGGTGCCTCATTTTCATTATCTGATCTCCATGAATTTAGGTCGTCTTTATACCAAGGAAGTCCATTATTTGAATAATCTACAGATCCAATTGGTGCATCTTCTGCAAGTTTATGTCCAAATATTGCAGATCTAAATGTTCGGTGTTCCTTTTCTATCATTGAATATATTTCTGCCGAGCATTCATCTGCATTAAAAGATGAAGCCTGAATAGATATAGGGATGCCAAATCCAATTAGTATGCCAATTATGAATAGATAAATAGAGCGCATATTTTATGGGTTTATTACTGGCGGAAGAATATTTTCGATTTCATGTGTATCGAAGGGTGGGATTAAGTCTCTATATTTAACTTCATAAGGTACTTGTCCAGTATAGAGTGATTCTATAAACATTTTATTTCTTAAAAAATCAATTAAGTGCTGTTGGTCTTCTTCTTTTGGAGACTGTAAATGCCATCCGTCGGCTGGGTATACTGTTTGTCCTTGCTGTATTTCGCATGCCCAGTCTTCACGCTTACATGTATTTACCTCATTTGCGTCTCTTCTTTGCCCAATAGATTTAAAATCTTCTGGCAGTAAAATTCCTGGTCTAGAGCACATTCTTTGGAATCGTTCCAATAAATCCATTTCTGTATGAACACAAGTATCTCCAAATATAAAACAGTCTTCCTCTTTTCCATTGTCTATTTCTTCAGGGGCTTTCATTAAGCTTTTCCAAAAACGTTCATAGCTATATGTCATTCTTGCAATAATATCTTCTACTCTTGCTAAGAACTCATTGGAAAGATTTAGTCTTGGTTCTGGGATTTTACTTGTAATAAGAGGAGGACTATCTCCACGTTCTAGTTTTGCAAGACCGTTTCTTATAATTTCACGTATTTCTGGAATAGGAGGAAGAGGAGGAAGAGGATCTGGAACTACAAGATTTTTATTGTGCACCGAGGATGGAGTTATTTGGGACCAGTTAATTTTTACTTGAATAGGTTTTAATACAGGTAGAATAATAGGCTTCTCTGGATGAGCCATGTTTGATGTATTTATTACGATGTCTTTTTCTTGCTTAACTTTTATTCGTGGGAATTTTTTGAAATCTAATGGATCGTTATCACTGTTAAGTTGTTCATCTATACCGCCATCTAAATTTCCATTTATTTCCCTCCCAGGAAACCAATATTCATTGTTGTCCATTTGCGAAGGGTATATACCTCCGTCATCTAGCAGAGAATATATTGGAAGTGTAAAGCGCTCATTTAGGCACCATGGCATATTTACTACATCGTGAAAGTTAATATATGCTGCCTGAAGTCTTTTCCATTTTTCTCGTATATCATCCAGTGTATTTAATGAGGCAACATATTCATCAAATTTATATATATTTTCTTCATGCCATCCTTTTATTTCATAAATAATTTGTTTTTGCCTTTCCAATATTGTTCCTTCGTAGTGGTATAAGTCACCTCGCAGTATTCTTACGTCTTCTATATGGTCTGCGTACTCTCGAAGCCTTTGAATAACTTGTGCAACATCACTACTTGCACCTGCACAGCTAGTAATAACAGGTGCTCCATCTCCTCTTTCCTTGTTTGCCTTAAATATAGCCCAAGTACACCATAAATTTGCCTGAGCCCTAAGTTCTATAGGATCTGCAAGTGGCAATAAAACTGGTATAATTTCTTCTTGTAAATGTAAGAGTGATGAGCGTTCAAGAAATCCTGCTGTCTCTCCAAGTAAATCATCTTTTATCTGTAAAATTACCTCTATAGATTTGGTATTTTCTTCTGCTTCTTTCTGACTTTCAGATACATAAAAAGGATCATTTAAATCGAGCCCCATAGTCCATGGGGTTGGCAAGATAAGTTTTACTTTTGGGGGTAGTAATAGTTTACTCATTTGCGTTTCTAATTCTTGCCACCATTCAACTATAGTTCTTTTTTCTCCTCTATCTTCAGTTACAGTTTCATCAAATGAGCGAATTAGTGATCCACTTGAAAATGGTTGGTTTACAGTAAGTTGAGGATATGTACGAATCTTACTTTCTCCTGGTGAAAGTAAGACATTACTTAAGTCCCAATTCTCTTTTTCAAGCATTTCCTCATTTGCCAGAGAAAATCCTCCTCCAAGTTTTGTATACCATAGATTGGTATCTTCATTAAATATTCTACTCGCTGTAATTTGAAAGTCTTCGGATGGTGGGTCTTCCCAAATATTTTCCGAAGCCCTTTTCCCAAATTCAACTTTTTCGTAGTTTGGTTTTTGAGTTTGCCACATATTTGTAAAATCATCTTCTTCACCTTCATAAGTATTTGCAATAATGCACTTAAATTGGTTTTGTGGAGATGCTTGGTATTGAGTGTCGTATTCTACATATAGTCCGTAACAAGAAACGGGTACGTTACTAAAAGAAATATCATCATCTGGAACGTAGTCTCCTAAATCTCTTCTGTCACAACTACCTACGTACCTTCGGTAATATGAAAGATAAGGATAGCTATTCGAAACATTACCATCAATTTCATAATGTTGGCCTCGGCAATATTCTCCTGAGCAGGGGAGGCAGTTAGGTGCAGTAGTACTTCTGGTACAACAGTAATACCATTCCGAACTAACACTACAATTATCTCCAACATTAATACTGTGTGTTGGTGTGGGCTGTAAGTCAGAGTCATAGCAAGGACTTTCTTCACTTCCTTCGTTTGGGGGGTCTTCTCCTTCTCCTGCTTCTGGGCAGGATTCTGTCCAGACTAAGTAACCCCACCTTCTATTCATATCATCGCATAGCGCGTCGCATGTCCATTTAACATTACCTCCTAATGGATCTGAATTAGCATTTATCCCATTTGCGTATATTTTTCCTCCTAAATCTGGGTAACTAGGTACATCTGGACCTGGTCTTTGGCATGGGTGATCTAAATAAAATGGAGGGGATTCTGGTCTACAAGCAGATGTAATACCAACAGTATCTTCTGGGAATTGAAAATTTTCTATTTCATCACGTATTGCCATTCCAGAAGGTATATTCCCAAGTGGCTCGCCATCCGTTCCAGGCACCCCAGTGACTTCTGCAATATATGATGAAGATAATGGATCTGATGAATCTATACTCATTCCTACTGCTTCTTCAAAAGGTACCCAGCCTCCACATTCTGCTTTTTTTAAATCTTCTTTTATTTCTTCTATTTTACTATCAATAGTGTTTATAGATTCTGGGTTTGAGGGGACTCTAAGTGCATATGTACCTAGAGGCATTATTAA
>DAOWDW010000018.1 GCA_030638845.1 Candidatus Peregrinibacteria bacterium
AAAATGGCTGATCAAATAGAAGGTTGTAAAACGCCAGATGATTTTATTAAGTTTTTTAGAGAAATAGGTATACAAGGAAATGAATGGCTTAGTTCTTTTTGGCTTGAAAATAATGGATATCGTAGATTGTATAGAGCTATTGTTAATGATGCTCGCTTTAATAGTTGGTCAACATTTTTGGAATTCATGAGTGTTGAATGCGACGGGTCTTGGACAAAGCGAGTAGCTGTGCGTAAAACGCCAGATGATTTTATCAAGTTTTTTAAAGAAATAGGTATACAAGGAAATGAATGGAAAAATTCAAAGTGGCTTGATACTAACGGATTTCCAGGACTTAGAATGGCAATTACTGAAGATATTCGTTTTGAATCTTGGTCTGCATTTCTTGCGTTTATGGATCCTGAAGCAATACATGAAGACGAAGAAATGGAACAACTTGCTACACTCTCTGTAGAAGAAGCAGTTGCACTTCTTGGAGAAAGAGATCCATACAAGCTTAAAATTTTCCTGCAATTTGCTCATCCAGAATTAACTGAAGAAGAAATTGATAAACTTGTAAGAAGAGCGTTTAAGAATTTTGTAATTTCAACACAGGAAACAAGAGAAGAGAAATATTTACGATATGAAGAGGGATTACTTCAGGTACAATTCCATGAATTCCCTCGAGAAACCGAAGAGCCAACTGTAACAATAACAGGAAGGGTAAAAGGAGAATTTGTTTACTGTGCAGGTGTATACACAAAGCGTACTCGACTTGAAGATGATGGAACATTTTCATTCTGTATTCCCTTAAAAATTGGAGAAACAAATGAAGTGCGAATAATGGCAGTGAATACAAGAGACCCAGAGAATCCTGTTAGAAGTGTTCAAAGAATATTTACTATAGAGCAGACAGGGGAGGAGGAAGATGATGTAGAATCACTTTTTGCTCTTTTAAGTCAGCATGCACGAGAGATTCGGGAAGGAATAAGGCAAGACCCAGGTAGATTGGAGCACTTTGAATGGTGTGCAGAGCAGGTACTTATTAAAAAGTTTTCCTCTTCTTTTGAAGAAGGAGAAGAATATGTTAAAGAACTTATAGTTAAAACAGAAAGTGGGACAATTCGAAAAGTTCTTAGAAAAACACTCACAAAATTTCGCAAAATAAATAAGATGCCATTTCCTAATGTGCAAGAAGGAAGTCTGCTTTTCTTTCAAAAATATTGTGTAGTAGAAATACTCAGACGCATGAAAGATGAATCTTGCCTTGGTGTTATTCTTGCGAACGATCCGGGACTTGGAAAAACACGAACGGTGTTAGCTGCAATTGCCGAATATGAAGCGGGTATTATTTGCCCGAATGCAGTAGTGAGTGTTTGGGGAGAAGAAGTAAATGAAGTACTTGAAAACCCAGACATGCTTGTTATGCGAGAAGTTCCTCATAAGGTTCGTAAAGAAATGCTACGAATACGTAGAGCAGTTCACGAAGTTATGAGTCCTGCACGATATGTTACAAATATTAATTTTCTGCAAAAAATAAAGGATAAAGAACGCTTTTCTCTACTTGGAGATAAAAAAATGGTACTGGTACATGACGAAGCACACAGCCGTGTAAACGAACATTCCGAACAAAGTAAAGGTGCACGAATGATAGATCATAAATTCCAAATTAATGTTACGGCAACCCCAGCAAAAAATCCCGAAGCTGTAAGGCGACTACTGCGTACCCTTCATCCTATAGACAAGCGATTTAAAAGTGCGGTAGCTTTCCGTAAAGCTTTTCCTGCAGATAATCCACGGGCATTAAAAACACTTAGCCTTATTTTGCGGAGAGATACTATTCGCTTCCGAAAGCAAGATGTAATGGAAGAAGTAGATCCTAATCAAAGCTTGGATGAGCAACGCCATAAATTACCAAAGAAAGAATTTATTAAGAGTAGTACACGTGGTGATTTTACTATGAGCGATAGACAAGCGAGATCAATATATAAAATGTTTTTAAATTGGCATGATTGGACCGAGCAATATGATAAATTTATTCCAGATGATGAAACTACAGAAGAAGATAGATTACGTGTTGCAGGAGCGCTAACCAAAAAGCACGCACTACGACAATCTATAAATAATCCTTCATACGTTGGTCTAAACGACAAAGATGCAAAATCTGTTCAGACACGTAACATTGTGAATGACTGTTTGAAGCGTGGGCGCAAAGTTATTATCTTCTGTGCATATAATGCTCAAGCAGAAAAATATGCGAAGATGTTTAAGAAGCATAATCCTGCTGTCTACACAGGTACAACGTCTATGCAGGGTGAAAAAAAAGATGATATTGAAAATACAATGCGTTTTGCACGCGAAAAAGATGCTAACGGAAGAAAGTATTGGAAGTTAGATGCAAACGGATATCCTGTAGAGGATAATAGTGGTGAGACAATGTCGGCGCTAGATTACGAACGTATAACATTCCAGAACGCTGATGATAGGCAAATTATTATTGCAACCTACAAAGCGGGTGCGGTTGGAACAACATTTACTGCGGGAAAAGCTATGATTTTTGATGATCTCCCCACAGATGTTGTGGAAGCAATACAGGCGGAGGATAGAAATCAGCGCATTGATCCCGATCGTCAGACGCATGCAACAGTGGAATATTACAATTTGATAAGTAAGTACCCACCTAAATTCTTAGAAAGAATGAAGAAAATCTGGGTTGTAAAAGACATAGAAAATAAATGCTATCGAGAATTTAGAAGAAAATGTGATGCGAAAGAATATGCCGAGGAAATTGAAACAAATGCATTAAGTAATGATGAGGAAATTACAATACAAGTTGAAACTGCATATGATGCATTCTTTGCTCAGGGCACCTATGATGAAGTGCACACGCTTAACCTCATTGTACAGCGTCAAGTCTTCCATTTAATTAATGATGGTATAGCAGACAGTAGTATTCTTAGTGAGGATCAAATTAAATTTAAAGGATTTGAGGCAAATGGTTTGAATACATTGGCTGTATAGCAAAAAGATATGTTTTGTTGATTGAATGTTGTGGTCTATAAATAAGATATGATGAATAATTTGAAATTTACAATTTGAACTAACTTCGCCAAGGCTACGAAGGTCAAGAATTCGAAAAAATTAAAGATAACGTATTATTTCTGTTTAAAAATTAAAAATTTCGAATTAAAAATTTATTATGATTACTATTATATATGCAAAACGCCTATTCCCTTTTCATTCATAATTTGCTATAATTGCTCGATATCTTCGAATATTTTCTCTTATGGATATAACTCAAATAAAATCATTAATTACAAAAAGTAGAATACTTACAGATGCAGAACGTGCATATTGGTCTGCTAGTTTGTCTAAAATGAATGGAGGTCAAATGCAGAGATTGGAATCAATTTTGCAAAAGGCAGAGCAAATACCTTGGACTCAACATATACAACAGTTCTTTTCTATTATTACTACCGCTGCCGAGAAGGTGGCTTAATCTTTATATTATGTCAGGTTCAAATCCATCATCGCAGGCAAGCCCAAATCCTTCTCCAGAAGATAATGATAGGCAGGTACAGATAGATACTGTTCAAAAGGAACTTCAAGAATTAAAGACTGCAATAGAAGTTCCAGAAGGATCTGGTAGAGTTACGGCTATAAATAAGGCAGCAGAGGAACTTTCTAATGCAATGAAGCCAATTCTTTCTTTATCTGAAGAAGACAGGAATGAAAAGGAGGTTGCACTAATTAAAGAAATTCTTAATGATTCAAAAGTTGAAACTGTACTACGTGATCTAATTGAAAGAGTTGGGACTTCAAGGACTGATTTACAAGGTCTTGCTGCAGAAGTAAATGCAGGCGATTTAACAAATGAACTAGCTGCAATGGAGGGTAATCCAGAGAATGCCAGTACATCGTTTGTTGTTAGTTTTCTTGCAAATGTAGATAGTGTGCTTAAGAAATTTTCATCAAATGATAGTTTAGGAGAGCGCGGAAAAGGCTTTGCTCAAATGATGCATAATGCGATGAGCCAATTTGTATTAGCTACTCTTGAAAAATTTTCATCTATTTCATTCTTTGGTCAAAAGGCTAGCCTGCTTTCGGAAGTAGATAAAATGGCACTTGCGAAAAGGAGATTGGAGGAAGATAGAGCTACATTAGATGTATACCCAGCAGTTAAGAAGAAATATAAGGAAAGCGTTCATGATCCATTGTTTTTTAAAGCATATAGCGCTTGGATAGTTGCACAGAAGGTAGAAAGACCAACGCTTATAAGTATTGTTAATTCAAATGGTGCTCCTTCCACGGTTGCATCAAATGCTGAAGCAGAAAAAAAAAGTGATGTGTTTCCAGATGATGGTATAGAGCGAATTGTGAGTGATGGTGATGATATTAAGGTTGTTCTTGGTAGCTTGTCCATTAATCTTAAGAAAAATGATGTATTGTTTAAATCTGGAGATTTAGAAACTAAGTGTAATTTTGTAAGAAGTAATTCAAAGTTATCTGTACAGAAAATTACTAGAGGAGTAGAAGAAGATACTGTTGCAGGTAATTTTAAAATATTTGTTGACGATAATTTTTTTACTTTTGATGAACTTAATGAGGTCTTCGATAAGGTGAAAGAAGGTAATTCAAGAAAACTTATTACTAATACCGGAATTTATTTAGAGAAAATAGTAACCGCTTAATTCCCATTTTTATTATGTCTTTAGATTCAAAAGAAACATCGCAAGTAGGATTAGATGCTATTGCGGATATTCCAGCAGAGTCTCCAGCTGAAAGTGTAGTAGATACTGTCGAAAGATTAGATAGTACAGCAGATAAGATTGTTGAAAAAAATCTTGTTGAAGTTGGTACTCGTGAAAAAAAATTAAAGGAAGCAAGTAAAGTTGAAACTGAAGAAATAACTGAGGATGAACTTTCGGCAAGTGAAAAAGTAGGTGCAAAAATAGGAGGTAGTATAGGGAAGGGGACAAAAGGATTTATAGATTTCTCTGTCGGTCAAAAAAATGAGATTATGGCAGAGTCAAAAACAGTAATTGGAAGGAAGAATTTAATAATTTCTTCACTACTTGGGACTATTGGTGCTATTGCACTTTCAAGATGGATATTAAAAAAGAAAGCAGAAAGCGATGGGAGCACTAAGAAGCGAAGTTGGGTAAGTAGGGCGATAGTTGGATCTGCAGGATTTTTAGGTGTTTTTGCAACTTCCAGATGGATATTGAATAATTATGAAAAAGTACCAGAGCAATATGCATCTATTCAAGAAAAGTTTATGGGTTTGCTAGGAAAGAATAAAAAAGTTGAAGATAAAAACCTAAAAGTAAAAATTAAAGAATCAACTAATTCTGCTGGGGTAAAAGATCCTAAGATTCAACTTTATTCACCAACAAACACATTTATTGATGAGGTGAATAAAAGCCTTGTTGAAGAACCTAAGAAATTTGATGAATGGTCTTCTGATGCAGTGGAAAAATGGGAAAAAAGGAAAAATGTTGCTTAGTATATATCTGTTTCACTGTTTATCCTGAGTGCAGTCGAAGGACTTCACTGCTATACTTTCTATGTGCCAAGGTCATTTTCTCAATTGCAGTCATACCAAAACTGCCCGAGACAGTATGAGTTTGCGTATATAAAAAAAGTTCCTCGTGGACATATTTCCGCTGGAGAGAGTTTTGGGTCTAGTATGCATAATTGTTTGAAGAAGTGGGGAGAGATTGAAATGCAGAATGCAAAATGCAAAATGGATAATAATGGATCTAAAAATGGTAATCAGTTGGAGATGTTTGAAGAAGAAAAAATATCTACTTCTGAAGAACTTTCTGTTCAATTATTAATAGATTTGTGGAGAGGTTCTTTCATTGTGGAAGGATATGAAACCCGCATAGAAGCAGATATGGCTATGCTAAAAGGTGAAAAAATTCTTAGAATGTATTATGAGTGGTGGAAACAGAGTGAACATAAAATTGTTGCTGTAGAAAAAGGTTTTAAGTTAGAAATAGATGGTGCAGAGTTAGCAGGTCGTTTTGATAGAGTTGAATTCTTTGGAGACGGAGTAAAAGTTATAGATTATAAAACTTCTGTTGTTAGAACACAGGAATTTGTAGATGCAGATTTACAACTTTCTGTATATGCTTTGGCATGCGAAGAAGTGTTTCATCTTCCTTGTACTGTTTTAAGTTTCTTATTTTTACGTGAAGATGGAATTTTTGAAGTAGAGACTCACAGAAATGAAAATCAATTGCAGGATGCAATTGCCCAAATTCATTCAGTAAACGAATATGTAGAATCTAGAAATTTTAGACCAACTCCAAGTAGAGGGACCTGTAGAAAGTGCCCGTATAAGAATGTTTGTGATGTAGCTGCTACCTAAAGGCAGAATAAAACAATGCGTCAATTAAGCAATATAGCCAACCGCTTCGCAAATCGCTTGCGCATTGTTTACCATGAGCTAGTCGAATGGTTTTATTGTTTCATTGCTTCATTGTTTTATTTCCCTGCTATACTTTTAGTATGCAAATACTATATGAATATCTTTTTCTAATTCCCGTTGTTGTTTTAGCACTTTCTTCTATTACAAAAGTATTAATAGAAGGTAGAAAAACTGAAGGCAAAGCACATCAGCACTTTTTTCATCCAGGTGGAATGCCAAGTACACATAGTGCTTTTGTTACATCTTTGGCCATTGTTGTTTTTAAAAAGGCAGGGGCAGAGTCTGTAGAATTTGCTATAGCTTTTTGTTTTGCATGTATTGTTTGGTACGACGCTGTTGTAACTCGTCGTGTTATTGGTCAACATGGGCAACTTTTAAATAGAATGCAGAATTGGCATCACTTTGCAGAAAAGGTTGGGCATTCATTAAAAGAGGTAATTGCTGGAATTTTGTTTGGGGCTTTAGTTACAGGTATAGGAATATGGATGAGCGAGCTCATCGACGTAGCAATGTAGCAATGAAATCAATGAAAATAATGCGCAAGCGACCATCTGAGCTATAGGCAATATTGCTACATTGTTACATTTCGGGATTGCTACATTTGATATGTTGTTTCAATGTTTACATTAGGGGGGGTTGAAGTGTTACACTGTTTTCATGGTACGTATAGCAGATCAGAAAAAGGATTTTCCACAGTGGTATTTAGATGTAATTGAACAGGCAGATTTGTCTGATTATTCTTCTGTAAAAGGATGTATTATTTTTAAGCCTTATGGCTATGCTATTTGGGAGGCAATACAGCGTGATCTTGATGACAGAATAAAAAAATTGGGAGTACAGAATGCTTATTTTCCATTATTTATTCCAGAATCTATTATTGCAAAAGAAAAAGATCACATAGAAGGATTCGCTCCAGAATGTGCAGTAGTTACTCATGGTGGGGGTAAAGAACTTTCTGAAAAATTGTATATACGTCCTACTAGCGAAACGATTATTTATTCAACTTTTGCTAAGTGGATTCATTCGCATAGAGATCTTCCACTTAAAATTAATCAATGGGCAAATATTGTTAGATGGGAAATGAGAACAAGACCTTTTTTAAGAACTATGGAATTTTTGTGGCAGGAAGGTCATACAGCTCATTCAAGCAAAGAAGATGCAGATAATATGGCGGAATCTGTACTTAAGATGTATTCGGATTTTGATAAAGAGACACTCGCAATTCCAGTTCTTACTGGAAAAAAGCCAGAACATGAAAAATTTGCTGGGGCACTATATACACTTTGCACAGAGGCTTTAGCAAAAGATGGGAAAGTAATTCAGGCTGGTACATCTCATAATCTAGGACAAGGATTTTCCGAAGCGTATGAAGTTTCGTATTTAGATAAGGATGAAAAAAGACAGATGCCGTGGATGACGAGTTGGGGAGTATCTACAAGATTGATTGGGACACTTATTGTTGTTCATGGAGATGAAAAAGGATTGCGATTACCTCCTCGCATCGCACCTATTCAAGTTGTAATAGTTCCAATTTTTAAAACTGATGAAGAGCGTAAAAAAGTGCTTGAAATAGCAAATAGCCTTAATGATTCATTAGAAGGCATTCGTGTAAATATAGATGATAGAGAAGGTAAGTCTCCTGGGTATAAATTTAATGAGTGGGAAGTTAAAGGTGTTCCTGTCCGAATAGAAATTGGTCCTAAAGATTTGGAAAACAAACAGGCAATTATTGTTAGAAGAGACAATGGAGAGAAAGATGCTGTTCCTTTAGATTCTATTAATACAGACTCAATGAGTGCTTTGTTAGATCTTATCCAAAAATCACTATTTGAGCAGGCTGAAAGCTTTTTACAATCCAATACACGTACTACAAAGTCTTATGAAGAGTTTAAGAAAATTATTGATAACGAAGGAGGATTTGTTTGGATGCCGTGGGATGGAGAATCGGTTACTGCAGAAAAGATTCAATCGGAAACAAAGGCATCTATTAGGTTGATAGATGATTCTTCAGGCGAAACCGATCCTTACTCAGAAAAACCTGCAAAACATATGGCTTTATATGCCAAGGCATATTAAATGAAATCAATGAAAACAATTAAATCAATGAAAACAATCGCAAGCGAAAAATAAGTGATAGCTACATTTCGGGATTGCTACATTCTCTGCATTCATTTAAACTTTCTACTGTTTCTTCCTCTTTGTTCTTATGAAAAAAGTTTCTTTACTTATTAGTTCGCTTGGCGGTGCCATGGCTGGTTATCTTTTTAGTAACAAAAAACTTCGAGATGAACTTTCTAAAGCAAAAGATCCAGAAGAAGCTGCAAAGTCTCTTGCAAAGCATTTGCAAAAAGATGGAAAA
>DAOWDW010000002.1 GCA_030638845.1 Candidatus Peregrinibacteria bacterium
AGAAGTTGCGGAACATACTGTGCAATTGAACGTATTAAAATATAAAGATTCGACAGTGAAGAAGGAATAAGGCACAATGCTTTTCCTTATTTATTATCCAATTTAATTATGTCTACAAATACAACTAATACTACTAACCCATGGTTTGGGATAACCATGCTTCTTGCCGGAGGGATAGTTGGATATGGCGTGGCAATTGGCTATGATTCTACTGGCACTGCAGAACTTGCCAATAATCCACCAAAAGATCAACCAAAACAACAGCAACCAACAGCAAATTTTGATGCATTGCCTGAGTTTAATAAGAAAAATGATTACTATAAAGGAAATGCAAAGGCTCAGATTGTTTTAATAGAATATTCAGATTTCCAATGCCCATATTGCCAAAGGCATCATGCAACTATGCAGCAAGTTGTAAATGAATATGAAGATGATGTTGTTTGGGTATACAGACATTACCCTCTTGGAAATCATCCAGAGGCACAACTAGCAGCAGAGGCAACAGAATGTGCTGGAAACCTAGAAGGTAATGAGGCATTCTGGGGTTATGCAGACAAAATATTTGCTGAAGGTACAAAAAGTGAAAACTACTTACAATTTGCATTAGATTTAGGTGTTGATGAAGATGATTTCAAAAAATGTATGGAAGAAGGAACGTTTACTGAAAAAATACAAAAACAGCTATCTACAGCTACAGAAGCAGGAGTACGTGGTACACCGGGTACTTTTGCAGTAAATACAGATTCAGGTGAAATAAAATACATTTCTGGAGCTCAACCAATTATAGAAATTAAAAAAATTATCGACTCCTTCTTAAATTAAGACAAAATATTTAAAAACCGACCTTTATATATAGAAATAAAGGTCGGTTTTTTACTATTATATTTACAAATCTTGTATACTACTTAAGTAATTTCCATTTAATATTATGCAATACAAACGACTATTTATAGTGTCTTTGTGCGCACTACTATCTGCGTGCGCTCCAATAACCCCAAATAACAATACCGATATTGTGGATGAAAGCTCTTCATCAATATCTTCCTCTACTACTTTAAGTAGCCAAAGGGAAACTAGAAATGTTTCTTATACAGGAATAGTAAAACCAGCAGGAATAAGTATATATATGGAAGGTACACATAGATTAGAACTTGCAGATGGGAGATTTATTCTTCTTGAAAGTAATAGAGTAGATTTAAATGGATACGTAAACGAGGAAATTGAAGCATTGGGATCAATTCGTCCAACATCAGAAGCAGACGCAATTATAATGAATGTTTCAGATGTAAATCTGATTGTATCTTCTGAAGAAAGTGAATCTTCTGTTAATTCATTGGAAGATGACTCAGTATTATCTTCAAGTGAAAGTAGCAGTAGCGAAACAAATACATCGTCAATAGTTTCTATTGAAACTGAATCTTCATTTATATCTTCAGAAGTAGTAATTAGTTCTTCATCTTCAGAGGAAGAGAGTACTTCTTCTCAAGAAGTTTCTTCATTTGGATTTGAGCATACAGCAGAATATGATGCGCGAATTGTATCTATGTCAGAAAATGATTTTACTTCTTCAAATTGGACTCAAAAGTATTGCACAGGTCACATAGGTTTTTGTGTTCCTGTTCATAGGAATTGGTGGTATCAATCATTTGGTGCAACATCATCTGAAAATTGGCATGTAGAAATGAGTTCAGAGCCTTTAGATAAATTAAATGATGGGCCTATTGCAGTTCGCCTTATTCCTAGTTCTATTTCTGGTACTGGAAAGTCTAATGGTGACATTGTTACAGAGGGGTCTAAGGTTATAGGTTATAGAGAATGGAATAATAACAGTCATTTTGAAATTACTGCAGATTTAAGACTTGAGTCAGCTGTATCATTCATTACAGACCAATTATCTGTATATATAGAAGAATAAATAGAAATGAAAAATGATGGGAGTATCTGGTAGATATATATTGTTTATATTAATGACGTACCTCGCAGCAAGCTACGAGGTATCTACACAGTTAGTATGAGAATAGAGGTCGTAGCCAATATTCAGAGAGAAAATTATCATAAACAAATAGCATCAATCATCAAAAGACAATATATAGACTACTTCCCCTCCAGGCCTGCACTCTAGGAGCCTTGGCAAAGTGGGGAGGGAGGAGAAGGTGCATAGAAGCATTTTATTTATGCGGTATACAATAAATACAAGGAAGCTAGGCAAGCCTAGGGGAATAAGACCTAGAGG